>CALGFI010000172.1 GCA_937881155.1 uncultured bacterium
GCAGCTTGCCGTGGCGCTTCATCACGCGACCGGCGATCATCACCGTGTCGACGTTACTCGTGTCCATTCCAGCCGCGACCGCGGTCGCCGGATCGTTCAGCGGCGTGACGTTCATCCGATCGGTCCGCAGGAGGATGACGTCGGCCTGCTTCCCCGGCGTGAGCGACCCCGTCTTCGCGTCGAGGCCGTTCGCTTTCGCGCCATCGATCGTCGCGCAGGCGAGCACCTCGGCAGGTGTGATCGGCGACTTCCCGTGCGTGGCTGCCATCGCGCGCTGGAGCGCGAGCACCGAACGCATCTGATTGAACATGTCCGCCGGCACGTTGGTCTCGACGTCGACGCTGAGGCTCGGCCGCAAGCCGCGATCGAGGAACTTTTGGATCGGCGGCATCCCGTGACCCATCATCATCTCGACGGGCGACGCGAGCGAGACGGTCCCGCCGGAGTCGACGATCATCTGGATCTCGGTGTCGTTCAGCGTCGTGCAGTGGATGTACGTCGTGTCGGGTCCGAGGAGGCCGGCCTCCCCCATCTCCTGAACCTTGCCGTCTTGGCCGTACGATCCGACCCCGACATGCGTCGTGATCCGCGCGCCGGCCTCGCGCGCGAGCTTCCAGTGATCGCGTGAAACCTCGAAGTCGGTGAACTCTGGTCCGGGTGCCGCGAGCGCAAGCGTCAGCATTTGGTCGTTCGTCGAGAAGTGCTCGTTCGCCGCCCGAACGAACCAGCTCGGCTGGCGCTCCTCCCACTTGCCCCACCACGGGAACCCGTACGCGAACACCGCTCGGAGCCCCGAGTCCTTGAGCGCTTGGATCACCGCGTCGGTGTGAGCCGGAGAACCCTGGATGTGCGACCAGTCGAGGAGCGTCGTGATCCCGGCGTCGATCGCACCGAGCGCCGAGATGAGGTCGCCGATATAGGCGTCCTCGGGACGATACGCCGGCGCGAGCTTGTGCAGAACGTACGAGATGTAGCTCGAACGACCCTCGAGCGGAACGTCGGTCCCGATATTCCGCAGCAGGCCCTCCCAGATGTGGCGGTGGGTGTCGACGAACCCCGGCATGACGATCATGCCGGACGCGTCGATCACGTCGACCTCCCCGTTCGACAGATCGCGCCCGACCGCGAGGATCCTGTCGCCGTCGATGAGGACGTCGCCAGCGGCGAGGTCACCGACCTTCGCGTCCATGCTCAGCACGTTTCCGCCGCGGATCAGCGTCCTGTGCGTCGGCGAGACGCGAAAGTCCATCGACGTGTACAGCTGCGGGATCTCGGCGGCCTTTGGCGGCCGGCTGCCGATCATCAGGCGACGCGCTCGCTTGTAGTTCCGCTTCACGAGCTCCTTGATGTCGCCGAGCTGGAACAGCACGATGCCGAGGAGGACCAGAACGCCGATGATCATCGGTCCGTCGTCAGGTGACAGACCGAGATATGGCAGGACGGTGACGATGAGCGCGAGGAGGATCGCGGCAACCGTCCCGCCGAGGAACGTGGCCCGGCCGCCCGCGAGCGAAGCGCCTCCGAGGACGGCGGCGGTGATGCTGTTCAACGCGAACGTCGAGCCGATCGTGGCGTTGCCGATCGGGGATCGGGCCATGACGAAGAACGCGGCCACTGCTGCCAGAAGAGCCGACAGGACGAGGGCACGAACCCTGACCCAGTTGGTTCTGACTCCGCCGCGCTTGGCCGCCCGCTCGTCGAAGCCCACCGCTCTCAGTTCAAGTCCTGAGCCCGATGCATGGAGCCACAGATCCGCCAGACCCGCTCCTACCAGGATGACGATGAAGGCCACGGGGATCGGACCGAGGCTCGCCTTGAGCGTCGACGCCAGGTCGGGGCTGATGATCCCCTGCGCCGTCGGTCGCATGGTCAGCGAGATCCCGTCCAGGATGCTCAACGTCGCCAGGGTGGCGATGATCGAGGGGATCTTCAGTCCCCTGATGAGCAGGGCGTTGACGAGGCCGAGCGCGACCCCGCACAGAAGGATGACGCCGGTCCCCATCACGATCTGCGCGGCGGAGGCGTCGGCGCCGATCAGGAACGAAGCGATGACGACGCCGAGACCGATCATGCCCCCGACCGAGAGATCGAGATACCCGACGAGCAGCGCATGGGTCTGGGCCATCGCGGCCACGATCAACGGCAGCGCCAGGATGAGGATCTGTTCGACGTTGTACGCGTTGACAAAGCCCGGGAACCGCGAGTTCGTGTACAGGAGCAACGCGGCGACCAGCAGGATCTGCAGCCCGACGGGCATCCACAGGCGGAACCTGACGATCTTCCGCCACTTGTTCTTGTCGCGAGCATCGCGGATGACCTTCCGGACGGCGCGTCGCGCCGTGTCGACGCGGTTGCTCATATCCGCCCGTTCGACCCGGACGCCTTCGGCATCGCGACGCCGAGGGGCGAACGTCCCGCTTTGGAGAGACCGGGCCCTCTGACCACCGCCTCGACGATGCGCAGCTCGTCGAGCTCGTCGCCGGGGATCTCCTCGACGATCTGACCCCGGGACATGACGAGCACCCGGTCGCACAGCCCGGAGAGCTCGAGAGGGTCGCTCGACTTGACGAGCATCGCCGTTCCCTCGTTGGTGCGGGTGCGAAGGGCCTTGTAGATGTCGAAGCGGGACCCGACGTCGACGCCCTGCGTCGGTTCGTACGCGAGGATCACCGCCGGCTCCTTGAGGAAGGTGCGGGACACCGAGACCTTCTGCTGGTTGCCCCCGGAGAGGAACTCGACCGGTTGCTCGAGGGACGGCGTGCGGATCTCCAACTGGCGGACGAGATCGGTGACGACGCGCCGCTCCCTCCGTCTCCTCAACAGACCGAACACCGAGAATCGGCGCAACGCTTGGATCGTCGCGTTCACCTTGACGCCGAGCACCGACATCAACGCTTCGCGCCGGCGATCGCCCGGCAGCAGCATCATCCCTGCACCGACAGCCTCATGGGTCGAGATCAGCGACAACTCCTTGCCATCGCAGACGACGCGTCCCGCCTTCGGCGGTTGGCGACCCGCCAGACAGTCGAAGAGCTGAAGCTGCCCGTTGCCTTCCGCGCCGGCGACCCCGACGATCTCACCTCGGTCCAACGTGAAACTGACCGGCCCGAACGACTGACCCTGAAGGCCGTCGACGACGAGCACCGCGCGACGCTCCTCCACTTTGAGGGCCGGCGGTGGGAAGGCCGCCTCGAAGGGACGACCGACGATCAACTCGACGAGTGCGGCCTCCGTCGTGGTCTTCGCGTCGAACGTGCCCTGGTTCCGACCGTCCCGAAGGACGGTGATCCGGTCGGCGATCTCGAGCACCTCGGGCAGTCGATGACTCACGTACACCACCCCGACGCCGCGACGGCTGCAGGCGGTGACGGTCCGGTGCAGCGCTTCCACCTCGTGCGGCCCGAGCGCGGTGGTCGGCTCGTCGAGCAAGAGCACCTTCGGGTTTGTCACGAGCGCCTTGGCGACCTCGAAGAGCTGGCGGTCGGCAAGGCTGAGGAAGCCGGCCGGAGCGTCCGGGAACAGCTCGAGGTCGAGGTCGAACTCGGCCAGAAGCCTCCTGGCCCACTTCTTCCTCCGCCAAAAGGGCGGCCGCTGGTCGTCGGGGGCGGCCAGGAACAGGTTGTTCTTGACCGGTTCCGGAAGGATCAGCGACGTGTCCTGGTACGCCATGGCCAAACCGAGCTTTTTGGCCAGCGCTGGGGAGTCGCGGCGAAGCGGCCGACCGCCGATCTCGACCGTCCCCACATCGGGGTCGATGAACCCGCTCGCGATGCCGAGGAGGGTCGACTTCCCCGACCCGTTCTCGCCGACGACTGCGTGGATCTCGCCGGCACGACAGTCGAAGCTCACGTCGGTCAGCGCCCGAACGGCCCCGAACTGCCGCGAGACGCGGCGCAGCTCGAGGACCACACCGGGGACGGCCGACCCTCCTCCGGTATCGCCTTTCTCCAAATCAGCCGCCGAACATCAACTGCAGGACCGGATCCGGAACCAGCGACGTGCCCGAAACGGCCTCGTGGACACGGTTGGGATCGCAGTCGTCCTCCGTCACCTGCCGCATCACGTGCGGCACGACGACCTCCGCCGGGATCTCGGCGCCCTTGAGCGACATCATCGCCGCGGTGACGCCGATCCGTGATTGGAAGTTCCCTCCCGCCGAGTAGAAGATGTTGTAGGAGGGCTCGTCTCGCTCCGCCCAGTCGCAGAACAGGTTCTGCTCGTCCGTGCGCAACGCGACGGTCAGGTTCTCGACCGGGATCCCGAGATCCTCGTACGTTTGCAGTCCGATGAACATCCCGTCTGCATACTCGTAGGCCCACCCCCGGATCTCCGGGTTGGTCGTCAGCAACCCCTGATAGACCTCGGGGATGATCGGGGGGAACCAACTCGTGTCACCCGTGGTCGAGTTCTCGTTCGCCGGCGGATTCACCAGCTCGACGTCGCTGGAGAGCGCGTCGACGGTGCACTGCTGCCAACCGAGCGACAGGGCGTTGCCGGGGGTCCCGCCGAGGAGCGCAACCTCGCCGGTCGCGACGCCCTCGTTCAGGACCTCTGCGAAGCTGTTGCCGAGGGCGCATAGGTCCTCGCCCACGACGGCCAGGTAGTCCTCACCGGGGACGAGGGCTCCTTCCTGCCCGGGAAGCCCGACCCAGCCAGCCGAGAACGGGACGTAGGGGATGCCCGCTTCGTCGGCCTCCTTGATCGCATCGGCGATCGCCACGCCCATGTCGGGGTAGCCGACGATGAAGTCGACCCCGCGCTGGATCAGGAACCGGATGTCGTTGGCGTGGACCGCGGGATCCGGGTCGAAATCGGCCTCCGTGGAGACGATCGTCCCGATCTCGGGGTAGGTGAGCGCCTGGAGGATGGCCTCCATGTGGCTCACGGCGCGCCAGACGTTCACCGTGTCTCCGCCGCCGTCGGCATAGCCCATGATCAGCTCGCCACCCGTTCCGGTATCGCACTCCTGGTTGTTCCAGCACTCCATCGCCTTGTCGATGGTGGCTTGATCCAGGTCCTGATCCGCCCTGGCGATGGACGCGAGGATGATGTTCCAGCTGGCCTCATCCGACGGATCAACGGGCCCGAGGGCCTTGTCGATCAACGCGGTGTCGGCGTCTGTGCTCTCTCCGAACTCCGCCAGCGGCCCGGTGGCGCCGGTGGCGGTACCGGTGTCCGCGGGCCCCGTGGGCGTCCCGTCATCGTCGTCGCCTCCGCCACACGCCGCCGCAACCAAGGCGAGCGCCACGATGACCGCGGCGATCCTGATCCGGTGCATGTTCCTCCTCCCTGCGTCACCTAATCCCCATCGCGGATCGATCGTGTTCGTCACATGTCTCCCCCTTTCTTCACGGTGTTGTTCACGCGGAATCGTGGACGGACGACGGCCTCGAGACATCCGGGTGTCTCCGCTCCCGAAGTACCTGCTCGACGCCGCGGATGATGCGATCGCCCGAGACGAGCATGCCGCCGATGA
>CALGFI010000173.1 GCA_937881155.1 uncultured bacterium
CGATCTCGTGGTGCTGTCACGAGATCTGTTCGCCACGGGGGATCCGCGCGAGATCCTCGATACCACCGTGACGCACACGGTGGTCGGTGGTCGGGTCGTCCATCGGGCCGGCGACTGAAACCCTGCTTCGGACCAATCCCTCGCCGTGCGCGTCGCCGACACTCGCACCTAGGCGTCGTTCGAACCGAAGACGAACCGCGTGGCGTTCTCGGGGAACTTCGTCCACGCCAACACGCGCCGAGCGCGTAACGCAGTTACGCCACTCTTGATGTAGCTCTCGGCCGTCATGTTGTACCCGTAGTCCGCGTATTTGGTGTTGTTCGCACCGGCGAGCCGCTGTGCGATATCGCGCTCAGGCTTCTCGTCCGCGACCGGTCCTTCGGCCATCACCGCGGCGCTCAGTCCATCGCCGACGTGCGCGACGGCGTGGCCGGTCGTGCGGACGTTGCGCATATGTACCGTCTGCGGGGCGCCGCCGAAGTACAGCGCTCCGTCGAGCCAGACACCGTCGGACGGCACGACGTGCGGCCTCCCGTCGGGCCGCGTCGTTGCGATCCAGTACACCCGCGATTCGGTCAGCAAGCGGTCCGCCTCGGACCACTCCATCGGCTTCGTGGCCTTCCCGTAGTCACGTGGTAACGGCAGCGGGATGGCATTCGGCTCGTCCATCGGTCTCATCCCTCCGGGGCGTAGATCCGTTCGAGGTACTCGCGCAGCATCCGTGTCGCGCCGAACCGCGGACCGACCGTCATCAACGAGCGCTTCATCCGGCGAACCCATTCGACGGGCACGCCGGCTTCGTTCCGCGAGTGGAACTTCGGAAGAAGCTCGTGCTCGATCTTGTCGAGGAGGTCTTCCGCGTCGTGGTCGTCCTGCGTTCCGTCATCGCCGTTCGGATCCGCGTCGCCGACGGCCCAGCCGTTCTCGCCGTCGTACGCCTCGGCCCACCAGCCGTCGAGCACCGAGAGGTTCAGCGCGCCGTTCAGCGCCGCTTTCATCCCGCTCGTCCCGCTCGCCTCGAGCGGCGGGCGGGGCACGTTCACCCACACATCGCACCCGGCGACGAGGTGCGAGGCGACGTCCATGTCGTAGTCCTCGATGAACGCGATCCGCGGTGCGACGTCGGGCGCCCACGGCGTCTGGATGAACTCCGCCAGGCGCTCCTTGGCTTCGCTATCGCGAGGGTGCGCCTTTCCGGCGATTACGAACTGGATCGAATCGGCCTTTCCCAGCAGCGTTTCGATTCGATCGTGATCGCGAAGAAGAAGGTGCAGGCGCTTGTACGTGGCGACCCGGCGGGCGAACCCCAGCGTCAACCTGTCCGGGAGGAACGCTCGTTCCGAGTCCTCGACGGCCGATGCGTCCTCGTACCGGCCGAGGCGCGACGCCGCGTCGGCCTCGCGGATGTAGTCGACGAGCGCGGCGCGCAGTCGCGATCGCGTCGCCCACAGCTCCTGGTCCGGGATGCTCTCGATCGACGCCCACGTGGCAGGGTCGTCCTCGCGCGCGTGCCACTCGTCACCCAGGTGCCGATCAAGCAGCTCGCGCATGGGCCCGGCCATCCACGTCGGGACGTGCACGCCGTTGGTGACGTGCGTGATCGGGACGTCCTCGTCACGCTTCGCCGAGGCAAACAGCGGTCGCCACATCGCTCGCGCGACCTCACCGTGCCGGCGACTGACCGCGGTCGACGCTCGAGCGAGCCGAAGACCGAGCGACGTCATCCCGATGCCGCCGCCGTCCACGCTCCCGAGGTCCGTCAACCGCTTCGCGTCGATCAGCGGCCCGAGCACCTCGAGCACCGCAGTCGGTTCGTACGTCTCGTTCCCGGCCGCGACCGGTGTGTGCGTCGTGAAGATCGTCCGCTCGCGCGCGTTCCTGATCGCGGCGGTCGACGGCTGACCTATCGACTCGCGCGCGGCGAGCGCGAGCGGCGCGAACGCACCGTGCCCCTCGTTCACGTGCACCACCGACGGCTCGATCCCCATCGCGCTGAGCACGCGGATCCCGCCGACGCCGAGCATCGCGTACTGCTGCAGGCGAACCACGGGATTGC
>CALGFI010000174.1 GCA_937881155.1 uncultured bacterium
AACGAACCCGAGTCCGGTGAGTCGAACGGGACGAGCTTCGCGTCCCGCTCCCCCGCGAGGACGAGCCGGTCGCCCTCGGCGCGAATCTCGAACGAACGCTGCTCCCCGCGGTACAGGCCCGCGTATCGCCCGGCGCCGGGAATGCTCGCCTCGTCGGACGGCTCGGGGATGTCGGGGAGCGCGTCGCCGGCCGCGGCCGCAACGAGGGTCGCAAGCGCGAACCGGGCCAGATGGATCCGCGGCCCCATCCCGCCCATCCCGTTCGCGCAGATCGCGACGCCGAACCCCGTCTTCGGCTCGCACAGCGCGAGCGCCACGTAGCCGATCGTCGATCCCGAGTGGCCCAGGAAACGCTCCTCGACCCATTTCAGGCCGTAGCCGTAGACGTCGCCGGGCGTATCGAGGTCCGGGGCGATCGGTCGCGACATCAGCTCGAAGCTCTCACCGGTGATGACACCCTCACCGCGGTTCAGCACCAGTCGCACGTACCCGGCGAGCTCTTCCGCCGTCGCGCAGATCGTGCCGTCCGCAGTTCCGCTCTCGGACCACACCGCGGGCGCGAGTCCGTGCGCCGGCTGCCACGGCCGGTCGTCGAACGGAGCGCCGTACCCGACCGCGAGGGTCGGCCGAACGTCGTGCGTGATCGTCGGCGGCGAATCCTCCATCCCCGCGGCGGCCATGACGCGTTCGCGAACGACGTCGAACCACGGCCGACCGGTGATGCGTTCGAGGATCAACCCGAGCGCCTTGTAGCCGTGGTTCGAGTACCAGAACCGCTCCCCCGGCGCGAACCCCGGCTCGAGCTGGTGAAGCGACCACACCGCGTGCGTTCCCTCGCCGGTGACCTCCGCGCCCATGACGATTCCGGCCGTGTGCGACAGCAGGTGATGAACCGTGATCGGCGGGAACGGCGAGGCGATCTCGAGCCACGGCAGGTAGTCGGTAACCGGAGCGCCGAGATCGAGGTTGCCCGCCTCGCGCTCCTGAAGGAGAGCCATCACGGTGAAGCCCTTGCTGATCGAGCCGATCTGGAACCGATGATGCGACTCGACCGGCGTGCGTGCCTCGGCGTTCGCGAAGCCGTGGCACACCATGGCGAGCGTTCGGTCCCGGTCCGTCAACGCGATCTGCACGCCCGGGGCGACGATCTCGCCCATCCGCCGGTCGAGGTACGCGCGGATGCGTTCGTCGACCGCGTCGACGTCCATGCGGGTCACGAGCCGAAGAAGAGCTTGAGCTCCCGCTCGGCGGACTCGGGCGAGTCGCTGCCGTGCACGATGTTCTCGGTGATGACGAGCCCCAGGTCGCCTCGGATCGTCCCGGGCGGCGCTCCCCTCGGGTCGGTCGGACCCATCAGCGTGCGCCACACATCGATGGCGTTCTCGCCCTCGAGGCGCGCGACCACGACGGGGCCCGAGGTGATGAAGTCGACCAGCTCGGCGAAGAACGCCTTGTCTCGGTGCTCGCCGTAGTGCTCCTGAGCGAGCTCGCGGTCGATCGTCGTCAGGCGCATCTCGGCGATGCGTAGACCTTTCGATTCCGCCCGACGGAGGATCTCCCCGACAAGTCCACGACGAACTCCATCCGGTTTCACGATGAGCAGCGTCGACTCGACGGTCATGGTGGTGAGCTCCCGATCAATGCGTCGCGTGCGGTCGCGACAGTGTACAGAGAGCCTGTTACGAGGATGAGGTCGGCGGGTGTCGCCTCGGCGCGCGCCGCCGCGAGCGCCGAGGTGACGTCGTCGAACGACGTCGCCGGAACGCCGTTTGACTCGAGGACCTCCGCGATCTCGGACGCAGGGCGCGCCCGAACGCTGTTGGTGGTGGCCGCGTAGGCGGCGTCGGCCAACGGCGCGAGCCGCTCGACGACGCCGCCCACGTCCTTGTTCGAGAACGCCGCGATCACCAGGTGCAGCCGTTCCCACGTGAACGACTCGACGAGCGCCGCGACCAGCGCCTCCGCCGCGGCGGGGTTGTGCGCGCCGTCCAGCACGATGAGCGGGTGACGGGCGATCACCTCGAGGCGTCCCGGTGACGTCGCGGTCGCGAACGTCTCACGCACGGCCTCGTCCTCGAGCGCCTTGCCCAGCAACGCTTCCGTGGCGACGATGGCCGCCGCCGCGTTCCGCGCAACGAACTCGCCGAAGAGCGGGAGCAGCAGGTCGTCGTAGGCGCCGTGCAGCCCTTGCACCGCGATGGCCTGGCCGCCGACGGCCGGGACGCGCGCATGGAGGTCCCAGTCGCGGTTCTCGAGCTTGAGCACGGCGCCCACGTCCGCGCTCCGCCGTTCGAGAACATCGAGCGCTTCCGGCACCTGCTCACGGACGACGGCGACCTTGCCCTCTTTGATGATCCCGGCCTTCTCGGTCGCAACCTCGGCGACCGTCGACCCCAGTTCGGGATGGTCGAGGCCGATGGGGCACACGACGGCGACGTCGCCGGCGATCAGGTTGGTGGCGTCCCACGTCCCGCCCATGCCCACCTCGAACACGGCGAGCTGCACCGGCTTGTCGGCGAACCACAGGAAACCGAGCGCCGTGAGCGTCTCGAAGTACGTCGCGCGTCCGACGCGCCCATCGATCGTCTCGAGGACCGGCAACAGGTGCTCGTACTCCTCGGCGAACTCGCTCTCCGAGAGCGGCTCGCCGCAGATCTGGATCCGTTCGGTCACCGATCGCAGGTGCGGCGACGTGAACAAGCCCGTTACGAGCCCATGTGCACACGCGAGCGCCGAGACGAGCCGTGCGGTGGTCGTCTTGCCGTTCGTTCCCGTGACATGGATCGTCGGGTACGTTCGCTGCGGTTCATCGAGGAGCTCGGCGATCGCGCGGATCCGGTCGAGATCCGGCTTCGGCATGTGCTCAGGTTGCCGCGCGTCGAGGTCCGCGACGGCGTCGGCGAACCGCACGTGATCAGCCTTCCGGCGAGAGAACGACCTCGACCGACGGCTCGGCGGCATCGATGTAGTCGATCACCGCGACGTTCCCTGCCTCACGCACGTCGCGTTCCACTCCACGGATCAGCTTCAGCCGAGCCTCGCTATCGCGGACGACGACGCGGTCCACTTCGGTTCGCAGCGAGCGCTTCGACAGTGCCTTCGTCTTGCGAACCTCGCCGAGCACCCACGCCGCCACGTCGTAGACGACGCCGTCACCGCCGGCCGATGCCTCGGCGAGCTCGCCGGCCGTCGGCCACGACGACCGGTGGATCGATCCCGAACGCCACCACGACCAGACCTCTTCGGTCACGTACGGCAGCACCGGCGCGAACAGCCGAAGCAGCACGTCGAGCGCGAGACGGAGCGACGCGACGGCCGAGCCGGCGGCCTCGTCCCCGTGCGACCCGTACGCGCGGCTCTTCACGAGCTCGACGTAGTCGTCGGTGAACCCCCAGAAGAACCGCTCGGTGACGTCGAGCGCCCGTTGATGCTCGTACTCTTCGAACGCCCGGGTGGTCTCGTCGACGACCTCCGATAGACGCCTGAGCATCGAGCGGTCGAGGGGGTCGGTGATCGCACCGCCTTCGGCCTCGAACCCCAGGGCGAACCGCGAGGCGTTCAGGATCTTGATGGCGAGCCTTCGGCCCACGCGGATCTGGCC
>CALGFI010000175.1 GCA_937881155.1 uncultured bacterium
TCCAGAACAGCGCGTCGAACGGGCACACCTCGACGCAGATCCCGCAGTACATGCAGAGCGCGTAGTCGATGGCGAAGCGGTCGAGCACCTTGACCGAACGCGCCTTTCCGCCCGACGCCGGATCGTGCGTCTCCTTGTGCGTCTCGATGTAGATGCACCAGTCGGGGCACTCGCGTGAGCACTTCCAGCAGACGGTGCAGTTCGCTTCTTTGAGCGCGATCACCCCCCGCGTGCGAGGAGGAAGGTCGGGCTTCTCTTCCGGGTACTGCTGCGTGATCGAAGGCCGGAGCGCGTGCTTGAGCGTGACGCCCAGGCCCTTGACCAGGCCGAGGCCGGTTCCGCGAACCTCAGGCGACCTGCGGACGTCGTCTTCGTCGATCGACATCTAGAACGCCACCTTCAAGAACCCGACAGCCAAGACCTGGAACAACGCGAGCGGGATCAGCGTGAGCCAAGAGATGCGCTGGAGCTGGTCCTCACGCATCCGCGGGTATGTCGCGCGCAGCCAGATGATGACGAACGAAAGCCCTCCGATCTTTGCCGCCATCCACAACGGCTCCGGGATCGCGTCGAGGAACGGCGCCGGCTGGTACCCGCCGAGGTACAGCACGGACGCGACGGCCGACAGCGCCACGATGCCGCCGTACTCCGCGAGCAGGAAGAACGCGAACTTCAGCCCGGTGTACTCGGTCAGCGCGCCGAAGATGATCTCCGAGTCGGCGACCGGCATGTCGAACGGCGGACGTGTGAGCTCGGCGAGCGCCGCGACGACGAAGATGCCGAACCCGATCGGCTGCGTGACGACGAACCAGTACTGCTGCTGCGCCTCGACGATCCCCACCATCGAGAGCGTGGCCGCCTGCATGACCACCGCGGCTGCGGCGAGCACGAGCGGCAGCTCGTACGCGATCAGCTGGGCTGCGGCGCGGAGCGCGCCGATCAGGGAGAACTTGTTCGCCGACGCCCACCCGGCCATCAGCGTTCCGATCACGCTCACCGACGTGACGGCGAGAACGAAGAAGATGCCGACGTCGAGGTTCAGGATGAAGATCTCGTCGGAGAACGGGATCACGACGAACAGCGCGATGTACGGCACGAGAACGACGCCGGGGGCGAGCGAGAACACCCACCGGTCGGCAGCCGCGGGTATGACGTCCTCCTTCTGGATGAACTTCACCCCGTCGGCGAGCAGCTGCGCCCAGCCGTGGAACCTGCCCGCGTACATCGGCCCGAGCCTGGCCTGCATGTGCGCGAGCACCTTGTGCTCCATGTAGCCGATGCCGAGCGGGGCCACCAGGAAGAACCCGATCACCACGAGGGTCTTGACGATGAGCACGAGCCAATAGCTGTCCAGCCACTGGTCGACGAAGCTCACGCCCGACTGCGCGATCACTCCTCCTCTTCCTCCTCCTCGCCCTCGACGGCGCCGGGCCACGGTTTCACGACGCGCGACATGAGCTCGAAGTCCTTGCGCAGCGGATGGCCCTCGAAGGCCTCGGCGAGGAGCAGGCGGACGGGCATCGGGTGGTCGTCGAACGTGACGCCGAACATCTCCATCGTCTCGCGCTCGTGCCAGTTCGCCGTCGGGTAGATGTCCGAGATGGTCGGACACACCAGACGATCCGCCGGTAGGACCACCTTCACGCGGACGTTGTGCTTGTGGCTCGTCGAGAAGACGTGCGTGACGATCTCGATCCCCGCTTCACCGCGGTCGACGCCCGCCGTGAAGTCGCAGTAGTCGCACGCGAACTCCGGTTCGTCACGAAGGAAGCGCATGAGCTCGCGGTAGCGCTCGATCGAGACCGTGACGACCGAGTGACCGAACTGATCCTCGAACGCGAGGACGTCGTCCCCGAACTGCGCGCGAACGCGCGTCTCGACCTCAGGAGGCGGCAGCGGGAGTGCGCTTGCCACTCCACTTCTCCCTGATGTCCTCGCCGGCGATCTTCTCCTGTAAACGAATGATCCCCTCGAGCAGTGCCTCGGGCCGAGGCGGACACCCCGGCACATAGACGTCGACCGGCAGGATCTGGTCGATCCCCTTCGTGACCGAGTACGAGTCCCAGTAGGGGCCCCCGCAGTTGGCGCAGGATCCCATCGAGATCACGTACTTGGGTTCGGGCATCTGGTCGTACAGGCGCTTGATCACCGGCGACATCTTGTCCGTCGGCGTTCCGGCGATGACGAGCAGGTCCGCCTGTCGCGGCCCGTGCGCGAAGGGGATCACGCCGAACCGGATGAAATCGTGCTTGGACGTCGATGCCGCGATGAACTCGATGGAGCAGCAGGCGAGCCCGAAGTTGAACACCCACAGCGAGTAGCGCCGCCCCCAGTTGAGCAGGAACTTGACCGGCTGGATCTGGGCGAGCGGCGTCTTCTCGGTGATCAGGCCCACCGCAGCACCCCCTTGCGCCACGCGTAGAGGAGCCCGACGGCGAGGATGCCGATGAAGATGCCCATCTCCACGACTGCCTGGTAGCCGAGCCCCTCGAAGATGCCGGCCCACGGAAACAGGAAGACGGCCTCGACGTCGAAGATCACGAACAGGAAGCCGTAGATGTAGTAGCGGACCTGCGACTGCGACCAGCCCTGGCCCACGGGATCGATACCGCACTCGTAGGTCAGAAGCTTCGTGGGGATCGGACGCCGGGGGGCAACCAGCCGCGCGGCCCCGAACGCCACCGCAACGAGCCCGATGCCGGTCACCAGGACCGCGAGGACGACCCCGTAGGACTCGTAGTAGGTCTCCACTTAGTGGGGCTCCACGCTTGTGAAGGTTTTCTCGAGCGTCGCGGATTCTAACAACCGAAGCCTGCTTGCCTCGCGGGGGCTACGTTCGCTCGCTTCCGCTCGCTCACTTCTTGAGCCCCCGCACCCCAGCCCCTCGCGGGGGCTACGTTCGCTCGCTTCCGCTCGCTCACTTCTTGAGCCCCCGCACCCCAGCCCTCGCGTCGCACCGCGCCGCGAGGTATTCGGCAAGCTGGTCGAGCGCGAAGCTCGCGGTGCCCTGCTGGAGCCGCCGAACGAGGGCCTGCGCCCGGTCGACCTCGGCGACCACCGCGGCTCGGGCGTGCGCGAGGCCCTCGGCCGCACGGACGATCTCGAGCGACCGCGCCAGGCCGTCGCTTTCCGCGCGCCCGGACGCGAGCAGAGCGCGGAGCTCGTCGCCGTCCGGACCCCGATTCAGCGCGTGCAGGACGGGCAACGTGAAGACGCCCTCGCGAAGGTCCTGACCGGGCTCCTTCTCGAGCTCGCGCTCGGTGGCCGTCACGTCCATGATGTCGTCCGACAGCTGGAAGGCGAGGCCGAGCGCCTCGCCGAACTCCTCTAGCACGTCGACGTCCTCAGCCGGAGCGTCGGAGAGCATCCCGCCCAGACGGCACGACGTCGCGATCAGTGCGCCCGTCTTCCGCCGGATGATCTCCATGTACGCGTCTTCGGTCTGGTCGACGCGGCCGGCGGCCTCCACTTCTCGGATCTGCCCGTCGCAGAGCGTGGCGATCGTCCGCGCGAGAAGGGCGCAGATGTCTGTACCGAGATCTGTCGAGATCTCCGATGCCCGCGCGAACAGGTAGTCGCCGGTGAGGATCGCCACGGTGTTGTTCCACCGGACGTTCGCCGCCGGCACGCCGTGACGCGCATCGGCCTCGTCGATCACGTCGTCGTGGTACAGCGTCGCCTGGTGGACGAGCTCGATCGCTGCCGAGCCGGCGATGAGCCTGGGGTCGGTCGGGTCGCCGAAGTACCCCGACAGCAGCACCAACATCGGGCGGAACCGCTTGCCCCCCGCCTTCAGCAGGTACGACGAGGTGCGGGCGAGCATGTCGGAGTCGGCGCGGACGGCTTTCTCCAGCGCCGCCTCGACCTCGTCCAGGCGAGCGCGAACGGCGCGTTCGAGCTCGGCGTCGGGCGCCTCCAGACCGGGGATGATGCGGCGGCTCACTCTCCCGTCACTCTTCCCTCACTGGGCTTCCCTCGATTGGGCCGTCACCGTGGGGCCGACCCTACCCGGGCACGGGGCGGCATCACCAACGAAGCACCGCCGCCCG
This sequence comes from uncultured bacterium, assembly GCA_937881155.1. Lineage (GTDB taxonomy): Bacteria > Actinomycetota > UBA4738 > UBA4738 > HRBIN12 > CALGFI01. The sequence continues at coordinate 4,050 of CALGFI010000175.1, forward strand.
GTCCAGGAACCCGGCGATGAGCCCGGGAAACACGCCGAGCGCGAGCACCGCGAACGCCGGAACGCTAACCGCCAGCCGAGGCAGAACCGTCTCGTCCGTCTCGGCCACGCCCTCGGGTTCCTGCATGTACATGAGCACGATCACTCGCAGGTAGAAGAAGGCGGCCACAACGCTGGCCACGACGCCGACGAGAGCGAGCGGCCACGCCCCGACGTCGACCGCCGCGCCGAACACGTACACCTTGGCGACGAACCCCGCCGTCGGCGGGATCCCGGCCAGCGACAGCAGGAACAGCGCGAGCAGGGCGGCGAGGAGGGGGCTCCTGCGCCCGAGTCCCCGATAGGACGCAAGCGTCGTTCGGAGCTCACCGCGCGCCGAGACGAGCATCACGACCCCGAACGCGCCGAGCACCGTGAACGCGTACGCAGCCAGGTAGAACAGGGCGGCGCGGATCCCCGTCTCCCCGGCGGCCACCACGCCGGTCAGCACGAACCCCGCGTGGCTGATGCTCGAGTACGCGAGCATGCGTTTGATGTCGGTCTGCGCGATCGCCAGCACGGATCCGACGACCACAGAGATCGCCGCCAGTGCCCACACCAGCGGACGCCAGTCCCACGCGAGCGGCTGCAGCGCGACGTTGAACACGCGGATCAACGCGGCGAACCCGGCGACCTTCGTCGCGGCCGACATGTACGCGGTGACGGCCGTCGGAGCACCCTGATAAACGTCGGGCGTCCACATGTGGAACGGCACCGCCGAGACCTTGAAGGCGAATCCAACCGCCAGCAGTCCCATCCCCGCGAGCGCAAGCGCGACGCCCTCGGTCGCACCTGCCAGCGCGCGGGAGATCGACGCGAGACTCGTCGAACCGGTCGCGCCGTACGCCATCGCCACGCCGAACAGGAAGAACGCCGACGAGAACGCACCGAGGAGGAAGTACTTCATCGCGCCCTCGACGGAACCGAGACGTGACGACAGGCCGGTCATCACGTACAGGGCCAGCGAGAGGATCTCGAGCGCCAGGAACACCACGATCAGGTCCGCGGCGACGGCGATGAGCGTCATCCCCGACGTCGCGAGCAGCACCAGCGCGTAGAACTCGGCGCGCCACTCGTCGGAGCGCTCGAAATAATGATGGCCGTACACGAGGCCGATCGCCGCGATCACCAGCAGGAGCAGCCGTACGACGACGCCGAACCGGTCCACGGCCACCGCGCCGGCAAGCGCCGTGGGCTCGCCCTCTCGGTTCCACAACAGGACCGACGCGACGAGCGCGCCGGCGACCCCGGCGAGGGAGAGGCCCAGAACCGCCACGTGTGCCAGGCCGCGCCAGACAACCGGGACGAGGAGCACGACGATCGCCGAGCCCACCAGGACGAGCTCCGGCCCGATCGCGACGACGTCGATCTGCGGCGTGGTGATCATCCGGGACCCACGGTCTGGGCCTCGGGGGGAGGCCGGTATGAAGGCTGGACCTCGGCGCGGATGCCGCCCGGCAGACCTTCCTGATCCGTCTCGACCGCCCGAACCCATCTGACGACGCCGCTTGCGGATGGGTCGATCCTCTCGAGCACCGGCTTCGGGTACACGCCGATCACCACCATGAGCGCGACGATCGGCACGATGGCCGCGATCTCGCGCGGCAGGACGTCACGGATCCCGCGCCACCGGTCGACCGGCGGGCCCTCGAACGTCCGCTGGTACGCCCACAGCATGTAGACCGCTCCGAGGACTACGCCGGTCACCGCGATCGCGCCGAAGAGCCGGTTCGAGCCGAACGCCCCCAGGATGACCAGGAACTCGCCGATGAAGTTGTTCAGTCCGGGCAAGCCGATCGACGAGAGCGACGCGACGAGGAACGCCGCGGCGATACCCGGCGTGACCCGGGCGAGGCCGCCCATGTCGGCGATCTCGCGGGTGTGCGTGCGCTCGTACAGGATCCCCACGACGAGGAACAGCAATCCGGTCGACAACCCGTGATTCACCATCTGGATCACGGCGCCGCTCGTCCCCTCGGACGTGAGCGTGAAGATGCCGAGGACCACGAACCCCATGTGGCTCACCGACGAGTACGCGACCAGCCGCTTCACGTCCGTCTGCATCATGGCGACGATCGCGCCGTAGACGATGCCGATCAGCGCCAGCACGGCGATCGCGTCGGCGAAATACCGGGCCGCCTCGGGGAACAGGTCCAGGTTGAATCGCAACATGCCGTACGGCCCGGCCTTCAGCAGGAGCGCGGCCAGCACGATCGAGCCGAGCGTCGGGGCCTCCGTGTGGGCGTCGGGCAGCCAGGTGTGCAGTGGGAAGACCGGGACCTTGACGGCGAACCCGATGAAGAACGCCAGGAACAGCCACCGCTGCTCGCCGACCGACAGCGACAGCTGCTCCAGCAGGCGGATGTCGAAGCTGCCCTGTCCGAACTGCTGCGAAGCCTGGGCCCACAGGTACAGCAGACCGACGAGGATGAACGCCGAGCCGAGCATCGTGTACAGGAAGAACTTGACGCTCGCGTACACGCGGCGAGCCGACCCCCAGATCCCGATGATCAGGAACATCGGGAACAGCAGCGCCTCGAAGAACACGAAGAACAGGAGGACGTCGAGCGCGCAGAACGCGCCGATCACGACGGTCTGCAGGCCGAGTGTTAGCGCCATGAGCTCTCGGACGCGATGGGTGACGCCCCAGGCAGACAGGACGCCGATCGGGAACATCACCGCCGACAGGACGACGAGCCAGATGCTGAATCCGTCCACGCCGACCAGGTAGGAGAGTCCCACCGAGGAGACCCATTCGACCTGCTCGACGAGCTGGTAGCCGGAGGCCGACTGGTCGAACGCGGCGAGCGCGCCGACCGCGAACGCCAGGTCGGCCAGCATGACCGAGAGCGTCAGCCACTTCGCGTAGGCGTCGCTCAGCCCTCGCCACAGCAGGAACGGGATGCCGACGAGCGGGAGGAAGATGACGATGGTGAGCCAGGGCATCGTCAGAACCTCAGCCCCACGATCAGCAGCAGCACGCCGGCGCCGAGCAGGAACACGAGCGCGTACTGCCTGACGAACCCCGACTGGAGGATCGGCGCGATCCTCGACGCCCGTCCGACCTCCTCCGCCACCTCGTTCACGGTGCCGTCGACGACGCTGTCGTCGACGACGCGAACGCTGCGACTGAAGCCGGTTCCGGGTATCCGGACGAGCCACGCATACAGCGTGTTGACGTAGAACGCGTTCGACAGCCATCCCGCGAGCTCCGGCTGCCTTCTGGGGAAGGCTTCCCAAGCGACACGACCGGAGGCCCAGATCCACCACCCGAGCGCGACCGCGCCGATCGCGACGACGCTCCCGATGGCGACGAGGACGCCCTCCGGCAGGCCGAGATGCGCGGCTTCCGGAGCGCCGAGCGTCGGCTCCAGGAACCGCTCGAGGACACCGCCCTCGGCCTGGAGTCCGAGGAGCAGGCCGGCGACGACGCCGCCCACGGCGAGGACCGCGAGCGGCGCGTGCATCGACCACTGCGCCTCGTGGGCGCGTCCCTCGTAGCGCTTGCTCCCGAAGAACGCCAGGAACAGCGGTCGCGAGATGTACAACGCCGACAGGAACGCGGCGACGAGCGCGACCACGTACGCGGCCGTCCGGCCGGACGTGCTGGCGAAGTTCACGATGTGGTCCTTGGCGAAGAACCCCGCGAGCGGCGGGATCCCCGCGAGCGACAACGCGCCGATCGCGAACCATACGGCGGAGATGGGCATGTCGCGTCGCAGATCGCCCATGCGCCGCAGGTCCGTCTCGTCGTGCAGGCCGTGCATGACGTTCCCGGCGGTGAGGAACAACAGAGCCTTGTAGAACGCGTGGCACACGAGCAGCAGCATCGCGCCGGTGTACGTGCCCATCCCGGCGGCGAAGAACATGAAGCCGATCTGGCTCATCGTGGAGTACGCGAGCGCGCGCTTGATGTCGAACTGCCCGATCGAGGCGAGCGCGGCGTACACCGCCGAGATCAGCCCGATCACCAGCGCGACCGGCAACGCGATGTCCGACTGCTCGAACAGGACGTGCGAGCGGACGACGAGGTAGACGCCCGCCGTCACCATCGTCGCGGCGTGGATCAGCGCCGAGACCGGTGTCGGCCCCTCCATCGCGTCGGGGAGCCACACGTGGAGCGGCAACTGCGCCGACTTCCCGACCGCGCCGGCGAGCAGCAGCAAGGAGATGGCGGTGAACGCGCCCTCGGAAGCGATCCCTTGACCCGCGCGCTCACCGAGGACCTCGGCGAAATCGAGCGACCCGAAGTGCACGAAGATCAGGACGATCCCGAGCAACATCGCCGAGTCCCCGATCCGCGTGGTGATGAACGCTTTCTTCGCGGCCGAAGCCGCGGCCGGCCGGTCCCCCCAGTACCCGATCAACAGGTACGAGCACAGACCCACACCCTCCCAGCCCAGGTACAGCAGGAGGTAGTTGTCCGCCAAGACCAGCACGAGCATGAAGAAGACGAACAGGTTCAGGTAGGCGAAGAACCGATCAGGCCGCGCGTCGTGCTCCATGTAGCCGACGGCGTACGCGTGGATCAACGCGCCGACACCGGTGACGACGAGCACCATCGTGATCGACAGCGGATCGACCCGGAACGCCGCGCTGAGCGAGAAGCGCCCTGCCGCGAACCACTCGTACAGACGAACGACGTGGGTTCGCTCCTCGCCGGGCGACGAGAGCAGGTCGAAGAGGATCACCAGACCCAGCACGAACCCGGCTCCGACGGCGATCGTCCCGAGCGGCCCGGCCAGTCGCCCCATCCTTCGGCCGACGAACAGGTTGGCCAGGGCGCCCCCGAGCGCGACCGCGGGGATCAGCCACACGAGGTCCGGCATCGTCAGCCTCGCAGCAGGCTCACGTCGTCGACGATGGCGCTATGCCGCCGTCGGTACACGTTCAGGATGATCGCGAGGCCGACGACGACCTCGGCCGCGGCGACGACCATCGAGAAGAACGCCAGCACCTGGCCGTCGAGCTCGTTGTGCATCCGGCTGAAC
>CALGFI010000176.1 GCA_937881155.1 uncultured bacterium
CCGCATGGCGAAGACGGACTTCTCGTTCGACATCGTGTCGCAGGTCTCGATGCCCGAGGTCACGAACGCGGTCGACCAGGCCCGCCGGGAGCTCGCGCAGCGGTTCGACTTCAAGGACACCGGCACGGCGATCTCCCAGGACGAGAAGATCATCGAGGTGCGCTCGTCCACCGAGGACCGGCTGAAGGCGGCGGTCGAGGTCCTGAAGGAGAAGGCCGTGCGACGCGAGATCAGCCTGAAGGCGCTCCACTTCGGCCCGGTACAACCGGCGGCGAAGGGCACTCAGAAGCAGTCGATCGACGTGAACGTGGGGATCTCCGACGACAAGGCGCGCGAACTGGTGAAGTTCGTGAAGGGCCTCAAGGTCAAGGTCCAGGCGCAGGTCCAGGGGGACCAGGTCCGCATCACCGGGAAGGCCAAGGACGACCTGCAGGCGGTGATCCGGGCCATCAAGGAGAAGGACTTCGGCCTCGCGCTCCAGTTCGTCAACTTCCGCCCGTAGCCGCCTCCCGACGTGCCGCTTTGTCTCGCCGTTCAAACGACGAGTACAGTGCGCCGATCGGAGGTGGTCGAGTGGACGTCGAACGACTGAAGGCCCGGGCGGACGAGATCGCCGAACGAGAGAGCGCCCGACTGCTCGAACGGACGGCGGCGTCGAAGAGCCTGTTCGAACGCGCCATGCGGAGCATGCCGAACGGCGTGGCCTCCAACTTCCAGGCCGGCCACCCCTATCCCGTCTACCTGAGCAAGGGGCAGGGGTCGAAGATGTGGGACGTCGACGGGACCGAGTACATCGACTTCCACGGCGGCTTCGGCGTGAACGTCGTCGGGCACGCGCACCCGAAGATCGTCGAGGCGATCCGCAAGGTCGCCGACCAGGGCATCCACTTCGCCGTCACCACGGAGACCACCGTCGCGCTCGCCGAGGCGATCTGCGAGCGGTTCCAGCTCGAGCAGATGCGCTTCGTGAACTCGGGCACCGAGGCCACGATGGACGCGATCCGCGTAGCCCGCGCCGCGACCGGCCGCGACCTCCTCGTGAAGATGGAGGGCTCGTATCACGGGCACCACGACTCGGTCCTGTTCTCGGTCGTGCCGGAGGCCGACGTGCTCGGGCTTCGCCACAACGTCGACCAGCAGGGCCGCACGTGGTACACGACCGAGCCGACCTCGAAGGGCGTGCCCCGCGCGCTGTGGGACACCGTGATCGTCGTCCCGTTCAACGACGCCAACGCGGTCGAGCAGGCGTTCGCCGACAACCCGGACCGGATCGCGGGGGTGATCCTCGAGCCGGTGATGATGAACATCGGTCTCGTCCCGCCGAAGCCCGGCTACCTCCAAGCGCTCCGCGACGCGTGCGAGCGGAACGGCGCCGCGTTGATCTACGACGAGGTGAAGTGCGGTGGGACGATCGCCTACGGCGGAACGACCGAGCGTTTCGGCGTGCGGCCTCATCTCGCCGCGTACGCCAAGGCCGTGGGCGGCGGCGCGACGATCGGCGCGTTCGGCGGCGAAGCTCGGTTCATGGACCTCGTCACGCGCGGCGCAGCGCAGCAGGGAACGTTCAACGGGAACCCGCTGTCGGCCGCCGCAGGTCTGGCCGCGCTCACCGAGGTGCTGACCAAGGACGCCTACGACCACCTCGGGAAGCTCGGCACGATGTTGGCCGAGGGTTGCGAACGGGCCATCGGGGAGAGCGACCTCCCGGCTCACGCCGTCGACCTCGGAGCGAAGGGCTGCGTCTCGTACCGGAAGGAACCGCTCGAGAACTACCGCGACTTCCTGGAGACGATCCCGGAGCTCTTCTACGCCTCGTTCTCGTGGATGATCAACCGCGGAATCTTCATGACCCCGGGCGACGAGGAGCAATGGACGATCTCGGTGCAACACACCGAGGAGGATGTCCAGCGGTACGTCGACGCGTTCTCGGAGTTCTGCGCCGAGCTCGCGTCCTGACGAGACCGTGACGGCCGTCCGGGCCGTCCTGCTCGACCTCTACGACACGCTCGCGTGGACCGAGTGGCCCAGGCTCCGCGCGCTGTTCTCGGAACGAACCGGCGTCGAGCCGCGAAGGTTGATGAACGCGTTCGCGACCACCCGCCGCCGCCGGGCGCTGGGTGAGTTCGAGAGCGTGGAGGGCGACCTTCGAGCGGTCCTCGAGGCGGCAGACGTCGAGGCATCCGAGGCTCTGGTAAGCGAACTCGCACTGCTGGAGGGCGAGGTGCTCGAGCGGGGCGTCCATCTCTGGGACGACGCGCTGCCGGTGATCGCCGAGCTTCGGGCGCTCGACGTACCGGTGGGCGTGGTCAGCAACTGCGATCACTCGACTCGGCCGATCGTCGACCGCCTCGGCATCGCCGGGGCGGTCGACGCCATCCTCCTCTCCTTCGAGGTCGGCGCGGCGAAACCCGACTCCGAGATCTACCTCGCCGCGCTCGATGCGATCGGAAACCCGGAACCCTCGGCCACCGTGTTCGTCGACGACCAGGCGGGATACTGCGACGCAGCGGCGGCCCTCGGCATGCGAACGCTGCTCATGCAGCGCGATGAGGCGTCTCCCGTTGAGGGAGTGAGCGAGCCCGGAGATCACCGGGTGATCCGGGACCTCCGGGCCGTTGTCGATCTTCTCTGAACGAACGGGCCGTCAGACGGCGAGCTCGCGCTTGATCTCCTCGAGACGTGCGACGCGCGCTTCCGTCGGCGGGTGCGTCGAGAACAGGTTCGCCAGGCTCCTCGCGGCCTGACGCCCGCGGAACGGGTTCACGATGAACAGGTGCGCCTCCGCTGGGCTCACCGTTGCCGGGACCGGCACCTGCTTCGCCGACGCCTCGAGCTTCCGCAGAGCGCTCGCCAGCGCGTCGGGGTCGCGCGACAGGATCGCTCCGGACTCATCGGCCTGGTACTCGCGCGAACGGCTCACGGCCATCTGGATGATCGCTGCGGCGATCGGCGCCAGGATCCAGGCGAGCAACAGCCCGAACACGCCGAGCGGGTTCTCGTCGTCACCGCCGCCGAACCACAGCGCGAATCGCGCGAGGAACGTGATGCTCAGGCCGATGGCCGCGGCGATGCTGGAGATCAGGATGTCGCGGTTGGCGACGTGCGAGAGCTCGTGGGCCAGGACGCCGCGGAGCTCACGTTCGTCGAGGATCTGCAGGATGCCCTGTGTCACCGAGACGGCGGCGTGCTCGGGGTTCCGCCCCGTGGCGAACGCGTTCGGCTGCATGATCTCCGAGACGTAGACACGGGGCATCGGCATCCGATTCGTCTCCGTGAGCTCTCGCACGATCCGGTAGAGCTCGGGCGCCTCCTGCTCCGTGACGGGCTTGGACCGCGTCGTGGCGATGGCGATCTTGTCGCTGAACCAGTACATCGAGAAGTTGAAGACAAGCGCGATCGCGAGCGCGATGATGGCTCCCTGCGACCCGCCGATCACGCTCCCAATGACGATGAACAAGCCACCCAGGGCCGCGATCAGGATCCACGTCTTGACTCTGTTCAGGCCGATCAACTCGACCTCACCCTCCTTCGAACGTTGCCGATATACGCGACGACCTCCGCCCGGCGGCGAAGGTCGGTCGTACCTGCATGTTCTCACAGGTCGTTCGTCACACCGCCCCACCGGGTCCGTCGCCGGAGGGGGCGGCAGAACGCGTGCGTCAGCGTTCGACGAGCGTCGAGAGCGGCGGGAACCTCGCGATGAGCTCCGGCCAGACGCCGATCGCGACCACCGCCACCGTCGTGATGACGGTCACTGCGGTTACGAGCGCCGGCGACATCAGCGGGCGGTCCTGCTCGGGCTCGACGAACAGCATCTGCCGAGGCACCGCCAGGTAGTAGTACAGGCTGATCACGGAGTTCACGATCATGATCACGGCGAGGACGGTTCCGATGCCGCCGCGCTCGATCGCCGCCCCGAACACGACGAACTTCGCCCAGAATCCGGCCGTGGGCGGGATCCCGGCAAGCGAGACCATGAACACGGTCATGGCGAACGCGAGCAGGCCCGCGCGGCGGCCGAGGCCCGCGAAGTCCGAGATCAGCAGCCCACGCGACTCGCGCGACATGGCGATCACGACTGCGAACGCGCCCAGCGTCATGATCGCGTAGATCAGGATGTAGGTCACGGCCGCGGCGAACGCGTCCTGGTTCACGCCCGCGTCGGACGAGACCAGCGCGAACGGCAGCAACATGTAGCCGGCCTGGGCGATGCTCGAGTACGCGAGCAGGCGAACCACCTGCTGTTGCTGGAGCGCAACGAGGTTCCCGATCGTCATAGTGGCGATCGACAGCGCGGCGAAGATCGGGGTCCAGAACTCGTGCTGGTTCACGAACGCGACGAACATCAGCTGCAGCAGCCCGGCGAAGCCAGCCGCTTTGGACGCGGTCGCCAGGAAGGCGGCGACGGGAACGGGAGCTCCCTCGTACGTGTCCGGCGCCCAGAACTGGAACGGCACCGCGCTCACCTTGAACGCGAACCCGGCGACGACGAACAGGATCGCCGCGAGCACCAACGTCTCCTGTCCTCTCGAAAGCGGTTCGGACAGCGCCGCCGCGATCTCTCCCAGGTTCAACGAGCCCGCAACGCCGTAGATCAGGCTCATCCCATAGAGCATCACGGCGGTCGAGAGCACGCCGATCAGGAAGAACTTCAGCCCCGCCTCGTTCGAACGCGGATCGGACTTTCGGAACGCCGCGATGAGGAACCCCGGCGCGCTGACGAGCTCGAGCGAGATGAACAGCATCAGCAGGTCCCGCGAGGACGGCATCAGCAGGCAGCCGAGGAACGACGTGAGCAGCAGGAAGTAGTACTCCCCCTGGTAGAAGCGCCCGTCGCGGAAGTACCGGAGCGAGATGAGCAAGACGAGCAGCGCAACCGCGAGGAAGAACGTCTTGAACAGCACGGCGAAGCCGTCGACGACGAACATGCCATCGAACGTCGTCCGGTCCTCGCCGATCAGCGTCAGCGTCGCGACGAGGGCGGCGACGGTGCCGACGAAACCGATCGGCATCGTGAACCACTTTCGCCGCGCCGAGAGGAACGCATCGGCGATCAGCACGAGCAGGATGGTCCCCGACAGGATCGTCTCGGGCAGGATGGCGTGGTAGTCGATCGACTGGTTCATCGCTCGCTACGACCCATCCGAGGGGTGCACGATCTGATCTCTCAACCCCCGCCCAGCACCCGCGCGAGCGCCTCGACCGGCTCCTGCGTGACGCCGAAGACCAGGCTCGGGAACAATCCGAGCACCACCGTGGCGATGAGAAGGGGCGTCCACGAGACCCACTCGACGGCCACGACGTCGCCGAACCCCGCCTCGCGCCATTTCTCGGGAAGCGTGCCCATGTTCACGCGCTGGAGCATCCACAGGAAATAGCCGGCCGTGAGAATCGTGCCGATGCCCCCGGCGACCATGAACACCCGGAACCACAACGTGAGCCCGGCCTGATCGAGGATCGACGAGGGGTTGAACGCCGACAGCAGCGCCATCACCTCGCCCCAGAAGCCGGCCAGACCGGGCAGTCCGAGCGAGGCGATCGCCACGAACGCGAACACACCGCCGAGGTACGGAAGTTTCTGCAGCACCCCGCCGCCGATCTCGGCGATCTCGCGGGTGTGATAGCGGTCGTACAGCGAACCGACGCAGAAGAAGAGCATCCCGGTGATGATCCCGTGCGCGACCATGCCGAAGATCGCGGCGTTGATCCCGATCGGCGTGAGCGTGGCGATGCCGAGCATCACGAACCCCATGTGTCCCACGGAGCTGAACGCGATGAGCCGCTTCAGGTCACGCTGGGCGAGACACGCAAGCGCGGCGTAGACGATGGCGATCGCCGCCAGGGCGCCGATCCACGGCGCGTACTTCTCCGCGCCGTACGGCAGGATCGGCAGGGCGATGCGAATGAACCCGTACGTGCCCATCTTCAGCATGATCGCCGCGAGTAGCACCGAGCCGATCGTGGGGGCCTCGGTATGGGCATCCGGCAGCCACGTGTGGAACGGCCACATCGGCACCTTGACCGCGAACCCCAGCCCGACCGCTCCGAACACGACGAGCTGGAATCCCTGCGAGAAGCCGCCCTGCTGCGCGTACCGCTGGAGCTCCACGATGTCGAACGTGCTCGGCTCGGCGGTGAAGAACATGGCCAGGAAGCCCAGCAGCATGAACACGGAGCCGAACAGCGTGTACAGGAAGAACTTGATCGCGGCGTACTCGCGGTTGGCGCTCCCCCAGATCCCGATCAGGAAGTACATGGGCACCAGGACGAGCTCCCAGAACA
>CALGFI010000177.1 GCA_937881155.1 uncultured bacterium
TCGACCGCGAGACCCGCGCCGAGCGCGTAGGTCAGCCCGGCCGCGAAGCAGTCGCCGGCACCGTACGTGTCCACGACCGGTCCTGGTGGCCGGACCTCCTCGTACCGGCCGTCTCGGCCGTCGGCCGTCTCGAACCGTCCGCCGCGACGGCTGTCGGTTCGAACGACGAGACCCGGAGGTGTCGAGAGCGCATCGGGATCGAACCGTTCGCCGGGATCGCGTCCGCTTCCCACGACCGCGTCGAGATACACGTCCGCTCTTGCGAGCAGATCCATGACGCGGCTCGTGGCCACGAGGACGCGCGCGCGCCGAGCGTTCTGGAGAGCGGCCGCGTCGCCTGCCGTGAAGTAGACCGCGTCGGCTTGCTCGATCTCGTCCCACGGCAGCCGGTCGGACATCACCGGTTCGAGCCGCCGGCCCAGCGTGGTGATCGTCCGTTCCCCGTTGCGGTCGACGAACACCACCGCGCGCCGGCTCGCCTCGTGTCGGACGACGGCCTCGACCCGGACGTCGCGCCGTCCGAGCTCTCGCCTGGTCCAGTCCGCGCGTTCGTCGTCGCCGAGCGCCGTGAAGAAGGTGCATGAACCGGTGAGCCGCGCGAGCTGCACGGACGCCACCGCGCCGCCGCCGCCGGGCTCCTCCCACGCCCCGGTGGCGTGGACGATGTCGCCGGGCTTCGGCACGTGGTCGACGTGGCCGAACTCGATCCACTCGGTATGGCCGACGACGGCCGTACGCATCGGAGCAAAGCGTAGGACGAGCCGTTCGCCGGCCGTATCCTCCCTATATGGCGGTTCAGGAACGGCGGCAGGAACGGCGCCTCACGAGCTTCAGCCACGGCGCCGGGTGTGGATGCAAGCTCGGTCCGGCCGATCTCGCCAACGTCCTGGGTGCGGTGAACCTGCCCGAGCTCGGCGACGACGTCCTCGTTGCGTCGGATACCGGCGACGACGCCGCGGTCGTTCGACTCCGTGACAACGAGGCACTGATCGCGACCATCGACTTCTTCACCCCGATCGTCGACGACCCCTACGACTGGGGCCGCATCGCAGCCGCGAACGCGCTCTCCGACGTGTACGCGATGGGCGGGCGACCGTTCCTCACGCTGAACGTAGTGGGCTGGCCCGTCGACGAGCTGCCGCTCGAGATGCTCGCGCGGGTCCTCCAGGGAGGGATCGACGTGGCCAGTAACGCGGGAGCCGCGGTGCTCGGGGGCCACACGATCACCGATCCGGAACCGAAGTACGGCATGGTCGCGCTCGGCCGCTCCGACGCCGAGCGCATCGTTCGGAACTCGACGGCACAACCCGGCGCTCATCTCCTGCTGACGAAACCGCTCGGGCTCGGCATCGCCACGACCGCGCTCAAACGGGGGATTGCCGACCCGGAACTGATCTCGCGCGCCGTCGACCTCATGGCGACGACGAACGCCGACGCGGCCGACGCGATGCTCATCGCGGGAGCGGACGCCGCCACGGACGTAACCGGCTTCGGACTCCTCGGGCACCTGCTCCGGATGCTCCAGGCGTCGGGTGTGAGCGCGAGGGTCAACTCGAGCGCCGTCCCGGTCCTGGACGGAGTGCTCGAGCTTGCACAACGTGATGTGGTGCCGGGTGGGACGAAGCGCAATCACGCCTACGTCGCTCCGCACGTCCAGTGGGGCGCGTTGACTCCGCCCGAGCAGATGGTCCTCGCTGACGCACAGACTTCAGGAGGTCTGCTGATCGCCGCCGCGGACCACGAGTGGCTCGGCGACGAGCTCTCCGGCCGGCGCCTGCCATGGGCGGACGTCGGCGTCGTGGTGGGGGGACCCCCCGGCGGGATCGAGGTGGAGGGCCGGCTCGCGCGCACGACCTGAGCAGCCTGGGGAATAGGACCCCGCTGCTACAGTTGTTGCACCTGCAATGATCCGGATCGACAAGGGGCTCTTCGACGAGATGGTCGCGCACGGACTGTCGAATCTCCCGAATGAGGCGTGCGGGGTGCTGGCCGGAAAGGAGGGGCGGCCCGTGAAGTTCTTCCCCATGACGAACGCCGACGGAAGCCCCCTCACCTATCGGTTCGAGCCGAAGGAGAGCCTTCGCGTGTGGAACGAGATCGAGGACGAGGGCTTTGAGCAGCTGGCGATCTTCCACACGCACACGCATACGGAGGCGTATCCGTCGGTGACCGACCGGAAGCGAGCCATGTGGGCCGACAGCGACCAGCCGTCGTTCCCCGACACCTACTACCTGATCGTGTCGCTCGAGGATCGGGCCGCGCCGGTGCTTCGAGCGTTCAGGATCCTCGACGGCGGAGCGGTCTCCGAGGAGGACGTGACGATCGGATGACCTCGTTCACCGAAGACCAGGTCCGTCGCTACGCGAGGCACATCATCCTTCCGGGCATCGGCGGGGACGGTCAGCGAATGCTTCTCGACTCGAAGGTGCTCGTGATCGGGGCGGGGGGACTCGGCTCGCCCGTCGCGATGTACCTGGCGGCCGCCGGCGTCGGGACCCTCGGGATCCTCGACTTCGACAAGGTCGACGAATCGAACCTGCAGCGGCAGATCATCCACTCGACGGCGGACGTCGGACGTCCGAAGGTCGAAAGCGCGGTCGACCGTCTGCGCGCGATCAACCCCACGATCGAGGTCGTCCCGTACGACACGATCCTCACGTCACAGAATGCGATGGAGGTCCTCGAGCCGTGGGACGTCGTCGTCGACGGGACGGACAACTTCCCCGTCCGCTACCTCGTGAACGACGCGACGCAGTTCCTCGGTAAGCCGCTCGTGTACGGGTCGATCTACCAGTGGGATGGGCAGGCCACGGTCTTCATGCCGGGACAGGAGGCACCGTGCTACCGGTGCCTGTTCCCGCAGCCGCCTCCTCCGGGGACCGTTCCGAGCTGCGCGGAGGGAGGCGTGTTCGGCGTGTTGCCCGGCATCGTCGGCTCGATCCAGGCGACCGAGGCCGTGAAGCTCATCACGGGCAAGGGCGATCCGCTGATCGGCCGGCTGCTGATCTTCGACGCCCTGCAGATGGACTTTCAGACGGTGAGGGTGCGGTGGGACGCGGATTGCCCGGTCTGCGGCAAGGAGCCCTCGATCACCGAGCTCATCGACTACGAGGCGTTCTGCGGCCTCACGCCCGGCCAGGCCCCGCCCGAGGCCGAGCACGGTGTCTCCGTGGGGAGTGCGACATGAGCGAACCGATCCGCGTGAAGCTCCCGACGATCCTCAGGAAGCACGCGGGGGGAGAGCCGCTCGTCGACGCGGAGGGCTCGACGGTCCGCGAGTTGCTCTCCGATCTCGAGTCGCGATACCCGGGGATCACCAAGAACGTCGTCACGCCCGAAGGCGGGCTGCACCGGTTCGTGAACGTCTACGTGAACGACGAGGACGTGCGGTATCTCGGCTCACTGGAGACGAACGTCCAGAACGGGGACACCGTCTCCATCCTCCCCGCGGTCGCGGGAGGCTGACCCCTCCGAACGCCGCCACCGGGCCGAGCGCGTTCCCGCCGATCGAGAGCAGAGTAAAGGCGCCCCTCGAGCGCGTCGATAACGCTCCCGTCCTGGCAATCGGCTTGGACGCGGTTCCGTCGCGCGACTCGTCGTCTCTCCGCGCTTCGGCAGGTCGCGAGACGGTCGATGCGAAACAGGGGGGTCAACGAGGTGCGCGTTCGTGCCGTCGTGGCATGCGCGGCCGCGTTGCTGCTCGCCGCGGTGTCCTCGCCGGCGGCGCTGGGCGAAGCCGGTCCCCGCGACTTGCGCGGGAACGGCTCGGGGGTCCCCACCGGTTTCGTTCCCTCCGTGGCCAGGAGGGGCGAACGCGGTGTGTACCTGGTCCAGCTCCGCACTCCCTCGCTCGCGGCGCGCATCGCCACGGCCAAACGCGCGCTCGGGCCGAACGTCGAACGCGAGACCGTGGCCAGGATCCTGAGCTCGCAGCGTCCGGCGGTCACCGCCACAGCAGGGCTCGGAGGCGAGGTCCGCTATCGCTTCGCACGTTCCGTGAACGCGTTCTCGGCCGTGCTGACGGCGGGGGACGCATCGCGGCTCGCGTCCCGGCCCGACGTTGTTCGCGTTGTCCGCGCCTCGCGGGTCTCGCCCGCCCTGCGATCGAGCGTTCCGTTCATCGGCGCTCGCGCGGTGTGGAGGGATCACGGCGCGCGAGGCAAGGGCGTTTCGGTCGCGATCATCGATTCGGGCATCGATTACACGCACGCGAACTTCGGCGGCTCCGGCGTCCCCGCCGACTACGAGGCGAACGATCCCGCGGTCGTCGAACCGGGTTCGTTCCCCACCGCGAAGGTGCTCGCCGGCTACGACCTCGTCGGCGACGGCGGCTACGACCCCTTCGACGACGATCCGACGAACGACCGTCCCTCGCCCGACCCCGACCCGCTGGACCGCAATGACACGGAGGCCGGCGGGCACGGGTCCCACGTCGCGGGCATCTGCTGCGGCCGCGGTGTGAAGGGAAGCATCGGCAGGGGCGTCGCCCCACGCGCCAAGCTGATGGCGTTCAAGGTCTTCGATGAAGGCCCCGCGACCGCCGACGTCGTCCTCGCGGCGGTCGAGCGCGCCGTCGATCCGAACGGCGACGGCGACACGCGCGATGCCGCGGACGTCATCAACCTGTCGCTCGGTGAGGACTACACGGTCAGCGAGGTGGACGCGGAGGCGCTCGCCGCCGTCGACGCCCTGGGGACCATCGTGGTCGCGGCCGCGGGGAACGCCGGAAACCAACCGAACCTGGGCGGCGCCTACGTCGCGGGCACGCCTGGGAACGTGCCGACGGTGATCGGAGTCGCCTCCACGATCGACCAGTTCGTCGCGCGGCGGCTCACCGTCGTCGATCCGCCGCGCATCCGGCTTCCCGACGGCGGGGTGATCGTGTTCCAAGACTGGTCGGTGCCCTACGACGCGCCCATCACCGAACCGATCGTCGACGCGCGTGAGTTCGACCCGCCCGCAGACCCGAGGGGCCGTCCGATCCCCCAGGACCGGATCCTGTGTGACGGCGTTCCGCGTGGCCATCCGTTCAGGAACAAGATCGCGTTGATCTTCAAGGGCCCTCAGCCCGAGGGCGATTGCTTCGTCGAGGACAAGATCATCAATGCGCAGCAAGCGGGCGCGATCGCCGTCGTCCTGTGGGACGGATTCGGCGGCGTGCCGAGCGTCCTCGGCACCGGCGGGAACGAGGCGCAGGTGACGATCCCAGTGGTCGATCTGTCAGGCGACGACAGCCGGGTCGTGGCGAAGGCCGTCAGCCCGAACGCGCCGGCCGCGTACAACGAGGTCCGGGTGCGGACCCGGATCGGGGCGCGAACGCGTGTCGTCCCGGGGTACGAGGACAGCGTCAGCTCGTTCACCTCGGAAGGACCGACGCGCTACACGAGCGCGCTCAAGCCCGA
>CALGFI010000178.1 GCA_937881155.1 uncultured bacterium
CGGCGGCGCGACGGATCTCGGCGTCGGTCAGCCGGCAGACGACCTCGGAACGGGTGAGGGCTCCACGGAGGGCTAGCGCTCGACCGATGCCGTCGACGAGGCCCAGAACGCGTCTGGCCGCCGCCGGCTCGACCGGACGGACGCGGCCGAGACGACCGAACGCCTCGATTGCCCGCGCGCCGCGAGCCGCGCGGAGGACACGGTCGGCCTCGGCCGACGCGACGTCCGGCGGGAGACCCCACGCTGCCGCGGTCAGCTCGGACGCGACGACCAGCATCGTCGTCATGGCCGCGGCGGGATCGGCGACGTCAATCCGCGCCGGCGCCGGGAGCTCCTCGAGCGCGACGGCCCACGGGACGACCAGTCGATCGCCGAGCGGAGCGGGATACGACGAGACGACCGCGGCGAGCCGCTCCGCAATCTCCGGAAGGCGGGGGAGCCGAGATGAAACGACCGCCGTCACAGCAGATCGCGGCGCGGGCGCGCGGCGGACCTGAAGCAGGGCTGCGTCCCCGTTCGCGGATCCCCACTCGATCGAGGACTCCCCCGTCGCGTCTCGAGCGTCGCGCGCGAGACGTGCGATGCGGGCGACGAGCCGTCCACAATCGGCCCTCCCGATCTCGCCGTTCGGGCCGACGCGCGCGCTGGTGCCCACCGAGCGTCCAGACATGAGGTCCGAAGGAGGTCCGGACGTCCACGCGACGTCGACGGTGCCGTCGTCGAGCGCGATGGCCGTGCCGCCGTGATCGAACCGGACCCACGGCTGAATGAGGACGGCGATTCGAAGATGGTCGGGCGCCATCTCCAAGGCCTTGCATCGGGAGAGGACCGCCCGCGAGAACGCGGACGCCCAGCAGCCTCGTACCGCGGTCGGCACGTCGTCAGCCGAGACGTCGGCGTAGGTCTCGAAGGCGCCGGCCCACCGAGGATCGAGGTCGAGGAGGGACGAGCTGCGAACGATGGCCCGCCCGCCGAGCCGCCGACCGACGTCGCGCAGGTCGCGGACGAGCTCGTCGTCGAGCGGCATGCCGGCGACACGGAGAACCGCGGCCGGACCGCCCCGCTCGGCGAGAGCATCGGCCCCGAAGCGTTGCGCCGACGTCGCGGCCGCGACGGGCACCACCGCGCCCGGAAGGACGGGGAGGCCGGCCGCGCGGGCGCGTGCAAGCGCCGCGGCCTTGGACCCGACGATGGCGTGATCCAGGACGCGAGGGTCGTCGAGCGCGTACACCTGCACGGCGCTCAGCCCGCGATGGTGATCTCGTCGATCGGGAACGACGTGATCAGCTCGTGGCCGTGGTCGGTGACCACGAGCATCTCCTCGAGACGGACGCCGAACTCGTGGACCTTCCCGTGCTGCGTCTCGAGGGCGAAGACCATACCCGGCTCGATGTCGACGGGGTGGTCGAGCGACCATATCCGTGAGATCACGGGCGGGTCGTACTGGGCCAATCCGAGGCCGTGCCCCCACAGGTTCGCCGCCGCCTGGTCCTCGTCTTCGTAGCCCCACACCTCCATGGCCGACGGCCACTTCGACGCGATGTCCCTGGTCGTGACGCCCGGCTCGACCGCGTCGATCGAGTCACGGAGCCAGGTAAGAGCCACGTCGTAGTACGAGCGCATCTCGTCGGTCGGCCTCCCGCCGACGCAGTAGGTGCGGTAGACACAGGACTTGAAGCCGTTCCACGTGAGAGCCGCCACGTCGATGATGACGAGCTCGCCCGGCCGGATGATGCGGTCGGAGAAATTGCGCCAGTTCGGCCACGCATTCGGGCCGGACGAAACGATCACGTCCTCCACGTCCTCGACGCCGGGGAAGCTGTAGAGGTACTCGAATCCGAACGCGGCGACCTGGTTCTCGGTCAGGCCCGGCTTGAGGAACTGCGACATCTCGTAGTGCAGCGCGTCGCAGATCGATCCGACGATCCTCAGTCCGTTCTGCTCGTCGGGGCTCTTCACGGCCCGCGCCTCCATCATCGGCGTCATGCCGTCGGTCCAGGTGATGCCGGCGCGCTCGAAGGCCCGCATCATGTTGATGTCGATGAAGTCCACGCCGAGAGGCTGATCCTTCACGCCGGCGTCCTCGAGGTCGTTCAGGAGCGAGCGCGTGAACTTCTCGACCTGCATCTCCGAGGCCGCGCCCGCCGCGCCCTTGATCCAGGCGAAGGAGTGCCGGACGTTGGCGGGCGGGATCCACGGTGAGTTCTTGAGGATGTGGATGCCGATGTCACCCTGCTCGTACAGGATCGGCTCCTTCCCCTCGCACAGCACGGCGTATCGAAGACCCGGCTTCAGGCGGTTCCAGCCGGGCGTGAGCGTCGAGGTCACGTAGCGGGCGTTCTCGTCGTACATCAGCAGCAGAGCACCGAGACCGTGGCGCCTCATCGCCTCTCTGGCTCGGTCCAGTCGCCACGTCCGCACCGCCGTCCAGTCGATGCCGATCTTCCATTCGAGATTCGAGAACCCGAACGTCTCCTTCATCGATCCCTCCGCCGTTCACCCATGCCGGCCTTGTCGCTGTGCTCGCTATACGCGAACGATCGTTTTCAGATCCTCCATCGTGAGCGCGCCGATCGCGTCGCCGGCGGTACGAAGGTCCGCACCGCGAGAGACCAGCTGTTCGACCCGGACGCGACCGGATGCGATCGCCTCGATCGCGACCGGGAAGTCGGTCGGTACGGCGGCGCGCGGAGCGGACACGACCAGCTCCTTGAAGTACAGGTCGTAGAACGGGAAGTCGCCCGCAGCCTCCGAGACCGTCCCGAACGCCAAGAGGCGCCCCCCGGGTCTAGCCATCCGGACGGCGAGCGCGAGCGTCGCGACCGTGCCGGCGGCCTCGATCACGACGTCGCCGCCCCCGCGCGTTACCTCCATGACCCGATCGAACGCCGATCCTTGGTCGGCGGGGACGGTGACATCGGCACCGAGCATCTCCGCGAGGCGGAGCTTCGCGGCGCTGCGGGTGACGCCGACGACGAGGCCCGCACCGCGCAGCCGGGCGAGTTGTACGTGCAGCAGCCCCGTGACGCCCAGCCCCACCACGATCACCCGATCACCGGGGGCGATCTCCGTCAAGCGCTGACCGTGGACGCACGTCGTCAGGACCTGCACGAACGGAGCGGACACGTCGTCGATCGCGTCCGGCAGCGGATGGACGTTCGCGGCCGGCACCGCAACCAGCTCGCAGAGCCCTCCGTCTTGGTCGCGACCGAGCAGCCAACCCGCCGCACACAGGTTCTGCCGGCCCTCGATGCACCGGGCGCATCGTCCGCAGGAGACGCTTGGGTCGACGATCACCCGAGACCCGGCGTGCGGAACGCCGTCGGACGTTCCGAGTGTCTCCCCGACCATCTCGTGGCCGAGGACCCTCGGGTAGGCGACGGGAATCTCGCCGCGGAAGATCTTCATGTCCGTCCCGCAGATCCCGACCGCGCGGACGCGAACGACGACCTCATCGCCCGAGGGAACCGGCTCGGCGATCTCGCTCAACTCGAGACGCTCCCGCCCGGTCAGCACGACGGCCTGCAGTGAGGACCTCCCGTTCAGCGACGCGACGATCGAGTCGGCGCCTCGGCCGCGCGAGCGAGCGACATCGTCGAGCCTCGGACGACGAGGGTCGGCTCCACCAGGATCGTCCTCGCGGACGTGCTCGCGTCCGCCGCGGGCTCCAGCAGCAGGTTTGCCGCGGTCGCCCCGAGCTCGTAGTGCTCGAGCCGGACCGTCGTCAGCGACGGACGGAGCTTGTCGAGCAAGGGGATGTCGTTGTAGCCGGTGATCGACAGATCTTCGGGGCAGCGCAGTCCCTGCTCCGCCATGACGTCGTAGCAGCCGATCGCGATCAGGTCATTGGCCGTGACGACGGCCGTGAACCGACCGTTCGTTGGAAGCAGCGCGCGGAACGCTCGCGCGCCCTCCTCGACCGTGAACCACCTGGCGAACGCGATCAACTCCTCGTCGGGCTCGAGCGCCTCCTCCCTCATCGCTTCCAGGAACGCCCGATGACGCGCCATCCCGGTCGACACGTGCAGCGGCCCCGCGACGTGCGCGATGCGCGCGTGGCCGAGCGAGACGAGATGGCGAACTGCGAGCCTGATCCCCTTCCCGTCGTCCGGCACGACGGAAGGGATCCGATCGTCCTCGGACCGCCGGTTCACCAGCACGACGGGCACGCCGGACGCCGCGACGTGCTCGACCAGAGGATCGCTTCGTCGGGCGGTGGCCATGATGAGCCCGTCGACCTGCCTCGCCAGCATGGTCTCGACGTGAAGCCGTTCCGTCTCCGGGTCGTTGTCGGAGTTCGCGAGCAGGGCCGTGTAACCGGCGGGCGCGAGCGCGTCCTCGATCCCCCGGACGATGGGCGGGAAGAGGGGGTTGGTGATGTCCGGGATCAGCACGCCGACCGTGAACGTGCGGTTCGTCCGCAACCCGCGGGCCATCCGGTTGGGCTGGTAGTTCAGCGCCTTCGCGGCCTCCGCGACCCGCGTCGCCGTCGACTCGCTGACCTGGCCTCGCGTGGCCGGGTTCAGCGCCCTGGAGGCGGTCGCGGTGTGGACGCCGGCCAGTCGGGCGACGTCGACGAGCGTGATCCGGGGCGCCGGCATCGCCGTAGCCTAGCAAGAGCCTGCAATCGATTGCATGCGCCTACGACCAAACGGCGGTCCAGTCAGTTGAGGACGAGCTCGGTCGGGAACTTCGTGACCTGGTCGTGCCCGTCCTCGGTGATCACGTAGCTCCGCCCGAGGAACATGCCGAACGTCCCCTCGGCGTTGATGACGGTCGGCTCGAGCATGGCCAGCACGCGGGGGACGATCTGTTCGTCGCCGTCGTCCGCACGAACCCCCTCGACGAGGACCTGCGGAGTATGGGTGACGAAGTCGATGCAGTGCAGGAGCAGCGGCCGGGAGTCGTATCCGCGCTCGGCATAGTATCGGCCGGCCTCCCGCACGTCCTCCCACGTCTTGCCGGGGCGCAGCTCCGCGGCCATGCGGTCGAAGCCCTCGAGGACGTCCGCGAAGAAGCTCCGCACCCATGAGGGGGGCTCCCCGACACAGATCGGCGTCCCGATCTGGACCGTGTAGCCGCGATAGCTGCAGGCGAGCTCGTTGATGACGATGTCGCCGTCCCGAAGGGCCCGGCCCGACGGCCACGGGTTTCCGAAGACCAGCCCCGGCGCGGACGTCGGAGTGGACCCGATGATCAGGAAGTCGACCTGCCCGCCGCCGTCCATGATGGCATGCGCCGCGGCCGCGGCGAGCTGGTACTCCGTTGCGCCGGGTCGCGCCCGCTCGATCATGGCCTCCATCGCGCGATCCATGAGCTCGCCGGCCCGCCGCACGCACTCGATCTCCTCGTCGCTCTTCCGGTGCACGAGCTCGTGGAAGAAGTCGCCGACGGAGCGGATCTCCGCGTCGGGCAGGCCATCGTGCAGCGCCTGCAGGTCGTTCGCCGGCATCGAGCTCTCGAAGAACGGATCGACGAACGAGTGCCCGATCGTCCCGCGCTCGAGCCCCCGCTCCGCGAGGACCTCGGCGATCGTCCGGCCGAAGCGTCCGCGTCCCGACTCCCTCACGTGTCGAACCGGCGTCGCGCGCCGGATCGCTTCGCGATGGGCGCCGCCGGGACCGCAGACCAGCACGGGCTCCTCGTCACGTGGGACGACCGCGTACGCCGCGACGCCGTGCCACTCCCAGTGATTCGTCAGCCACCGCATCCCGCCGCCGAAGCTCCAGTGGTTCGGACCGCCGGGGGCGATCAGCGCGTCCAACCCGAGCCGCGCCATCTTCTCGTGGGTCGCGCGGAACCGGCGGTCGTACTCCTGTCGGGAGAACCGCTCGTACACGGCGTCCGCGTACCACGGCGTCCCCGCGATCGTGTTGAACGTGTCGTGCCGGTGCAGGCGTCCCCGCGCGTCGGCGAAGTCGACGTCTCCCATCTGGCTAACCCCCGTTCTTCTCGCGCATGTGCCGATCGCCCGGATCGAGCCCCTGGCCGGTGTGGAGGATGCACGAGGTCACGTGTGCGGGACGGATCTCCTCGAGTCGGACTCGATCGATGTCGCGGAACCGGATCGCGACGGTCGACCCCGATCGCGTGAGCCCGATCATCGCCTCGCGCATCTCTGCCGGTGTCTCCGGGCCTTCGAGCACACGGACCATCAGGCCGGCGAACTCCTCGTCGTCGAAGGACAGGTCGGCCTCGAACGCCGAACGGCGCTGCACGCCCCTCAGGTGATCGAGTCCGGCGCCTCGTCCCTCCAACATCCGCACGGCGTCGTCGACCTCGAAGCCGCACGATGGGGTGACTACCGGACACCTGGTGTGGAAGCGGCATCCCTGCGGCGGACGGGCCGGATCGGGGACGCGTCCCTCGAGCGCCCCGGCGCGGCGGTCCGTGTCGTGGGCGAGCTCCGGGCTCGCCTCCAGCAACGCCTCCGTGTACGGGTGGAGCGGGCTGTTGAAGACGTCGTCCCTCGTCCCCGCCTCCACGATCTCGCCCACGTACATCACCACGATCCGATCGCTCATGTGGCGGACGACGCCGAGATCGTGGCTGATGAACAGGTATGTGAGGCCGCGCTCGCGCTGCAGATCGTTCAGCAGGTTCAGGATCTGTGCCTGCACCGAGACGTCGAGAGCGCTGGTCGGCTCGTCGAGGACGATGAAGTCGGGGTCCAGGGCGAGCGCCCGCGCGATCGAGATGCGCTGCCGCTGGCCGCCCGAGAACTGGTGCGGATACCTATATAGGTGCTGACGGCCCAGGCCGACGCTCTCGAGGAGTCCGACGACCCGTTCCATCAGCTCTGACCCCGAGGCCTCGCGATAGACCTTGAGCGGCCGCCCCACGATGTCCTTCACGAGCTGGCGCGGGTTCAGCGAGGAGAAGGCGTCCTGGAACACGACCTGACAGTTCCGCCGGTACGACCGCCAGGCCTCGCCGCGCAGGCGATCGACCCGGTGGGTCCTGTCCAGTCGCTCGAGCTCGGCCGCCTGTTCGCGCGTGCGGGCCTCGGACGGCATGGCGGTCAGCGCGTCGAGCCGCGCGTGTTCGTCGTCGCCGAGGTCGAAGTACACCCCGCCGTCGGTCGGTGGCAGCAGCCCGTTGATGCACCGACCCAGCGTCGTCTTGCCGCATCCGCTCTCCCCGACGACGCCGACCGTCTCGCCGCGTCGGACGTCGAAGCTGACGCCGTCGACCGCCCGGACGTGCCCGACCACGCGCTGGAGCGCCCCCTCGCGGATCGGGAAGTACCTCCGGAGGTTGCGGACGGTAACGAGGTTCCGGTTCTTGACCGGGATGGGCCTCGCCGCCCGGGCGGGAACGGTCTTCATCTTCGGCCCGCCCAGGTGGGCATCGACGACCGATCCGCGCCGACCTCCTCCGCGGACTCGTAGAGGAAGCAGGCGACGGGGCGGTCGTCCCGGTGGGCGCGAAGTGGCGGGTCGATCGTGCGGCACGCCGGCGCGGCGTACGGACAGCGCGCATGGAACCGACACGCCGGTTGGGGATCCACGAGCTCCGGCACGGTGCCCTCGATCGCCATCAGGCGGCCGCGCTCGTCCGTCGCGGTGGGGATGGCGGCGAGGAGGCCGCGCGTGTACGGGTGGCGAGGATCGCGGAAGACCGCCTGCGACGGCCCGCTCTCGACGATGCGACCCGCGTACATCACTGCCACGCGGTCGCTCACCTGGTTCACGAGCGCGAGGTCGTGGCTGATGTACAGGACCGAGGACCGGTGCCGGTCCTGCAGCTCGCGGATGAGCTCGAGGATCCGCGCCTGGATCGTCACGTCGAGAGCGGTGGTGGGCTCGTCCGCGATCAGCAGGTCCGGATCGCAGGCCAGGGCCTGCGCGATCATGACGCGCTGCTTCATCCCGCCGGACAGCTCGTGGGGGAAGCTGTTCATGACCTTCCTGGGATTGGCGATACGCGTCTCGGCCAGCGACTCGGCGACCCATTCGGCGACCGCGGCGCCGAGCCTCCTCGAATGCCTCCGGCCCGGCGGCAGGCCCAGGAGAACGCGCTCGGCGCGCCTCGAGCGCTGCTCCGCCATCCGCCGCAGCAGCGGCATCAGGACTCCGGCGTCCGAGTCGATCCCGGCCCTCCGCAGAAGCTCTTCCGATCGGTGCACGTGGAGGACCTCGGCGATCTGCTGCTTGACGGGAAGCGCCGGGTTCAGTGCCTTGCCCGGATCCTGGAAGATCATCGCGATCCGGTTTCCCCGGATCTCGCGCAGTCGCCGCTCGGGGACGCGCAGTAGGTCGACGGTCTCCTCGCCGCTCAGGTTGCACTCGGAACAGCCGGTTCCGCGGCATCGCGGACACGCCGTCGGGACCCGCCCCGCCCCGCCGCACGCGCCGCAGCCGGCCCCGCCGCAGACCTCGCATCTCTTCCTCGGACGGAACTGCACCCGTCCGCCGGCGTATATACCGGGAGGCGACGGCACGAGGCGCAGGAACGACCTCGCGGTGACGGTCTTGCCGCACCCCGTCTCGCCGACCAGACCGAGCGCCTCGCCGTCGCGGATGTCGAACGACACCCCGTCCACGGCGTGAACACGGCCGGCCTTCGTTCGGAACTGGATCCGTAGGTCCTGGACCGAGGCGAGCGGCGCGCGACGATCGGCCGCCGCGTCGAGCCCGCCGACCTCCTCCCCGAGCGTCCTCGCCGGATCGGTCACCGACGCTCCGTCCTCGGGTCGAGGACGTCGCGCAAGCCGTCTCCAACCAGATTGAAGGCCAGCGCCCAGAGGAACACCATCAGGCCCGGGAACGTCGACGCCCACCAGCGCCCCGCGGAGATCCCCGCCTGGCCCTGGCTCACCAGGACGCCCCATTCGGCCAGCCCGGCTTCGGCCAAGCCGATGAAGCTGAGGGCGGCACCGATCAGGACGACGTTCCCCATGTCGAGCGTGGCCTGCACGGCGACCGGCGTGATGGAGTTCGGTAGGACGTCCTTCACGAAGATGTTCAAACGCGAGTCCCCGATGACGCGCGCGGCGTCGACGTAGTCGTTCTGCTTCACGTGGATGACCTGGCCGCGGATGATGCGCGCGTACTTCACCCAGAAGACCGCCGCGAGAGCCAGGATGATGTTTCCGAAAGACGGGCCCAGCACCGCGGCGATGGCGAGTGCGAAGATCAGCTCCGGGATCGAGAGGAACACGTCGACGATGCGCATGAGGACCTCGTCGACCCGGCCGCCCAGGAAGCCGGCCAGGCTGCCGACGATCACGCCGATCGCGACGGTGACCGAGACGACGATCAGCGACAGCCGCAGCGAGGTTCGCGACCCCCAGATGATCCCGTAGAGGACGTCCCCGCCGTGCTGCGTCGTCCCGAGGAGGTGGTCCGGGGTTCCCGGCGGCTCGTTCAGCGCGCCCCAGTCCCGAGGCATCTGGTATGGGTCGGGCACGTTCGGCTCGGTCAGCACGGGCGCGAGCAGAGCCATGCCGACCATCGCCACGATGATCGTCACCCCCGCGAGCGTCGTCGGGTTGCGCAGCACCTCGCCCCCGACGCTTGCGAAGCGCCGAAGGCGCACGGCGGCAGCGCGCACGCGATGGCCACCGACCCTTGGGCGCGCCGCGTCGAGCATCGTCACGTCCCCAGCACCACTCGGCGGTCGAGGTAGGCGTACATCACGTCCACGATCAGGTTCACGACGAGGAACAGGACGCTCGTGAACAAGACGTACGCCATGATCGTCGCCTGGTCGCCGCGCAGGACGGCGTCGGCCATCCAGCGCCCCAGTCCCGGCCATCGGAAGATGATCTCCACGACGATCGTCCCCTGCAGCAGGAAGCCGAAGCTCAGGCCGATCACCGTGACCGTCGGGATCAGGGCGTTGCGCCGCGCGTGACGCCGGAGCACGATCCGTTCCGGGAGCCCCTTCGCCCGGGCGGCGTCGACGTAGTCCTCGTTGAGCTCCTCGACCAGCGAGGACCGCATCATGCGGGTGATGATCGCGGTCGTCCCGTAGCCGAGCGTCACCGCCGGTAGGGCGAGGTGACGCAGTGCGTCGAAGAAGGCCCTAAGGTCGCCGGCCATCAGCGCATCGACCGTGTAGAGGTTCGTCGGGTGGGCGATCCGCCGGTACAGCGCCGCGTCGGACCTCCCGATCGGCGCCCATCCGAGGTTCACCCAGAACACGATGAGCAGCAGGATGCCCAGCCAGAAGATGGGCATCGCCGCGCCGCTGATAGAGAACACGCGGACCAGGTGGTCGGCAAGCCGGTCCCTCCGCGCGCCGCCGTATGTCCCGAGCATGATGCCCAACGCCACCGCCACCAGCCCCGCGGCGATCGCCAGCTCCAGCGTTGCGGCCAGCTTCTGCGGGAAGACCTGCGTCACTGGAGCCGCCGCCACGCCCGACCACCCGAGGTCGCCGCGGAGCACGCCGGCAGCCCAGTACACGTACTGCACCGGCAGAGGTTCGTTCAGGTGGAACCGCTCCTCGAGCTGGGCCACCTCCTCCTGCGTCATCTCGTGGGAGAGGTAGATCCCGATCGGCGAACCGCCGACGCGCGAGAGCGCGAACACGACGATCGACGTTCCGACGATGAGGATCGGAAGGATGATGAGACGCCGCAGCACGTAGTCGCGGATCTGCATCAGATCGCCATGATGGCACGGCCGCTCGCGAGGGCCCGGGGCAGCGAACGGAGGCGCCGCCGGCGCCTCCGTTCGCCGTCCGGCGTCACTTGTCGAACAGGGCGAACTTGAGGCTGGGCCTCGGCCACAGCGGGTTCATCACGAAGTTCTGCACCCAGTCGCGATGCGCGTTGAGGGCCACCTCGTTGCCGGCGAGGATCCACATGGGATCCTCGAACAGCAGATCCGCGAGCTGGCCGTAGATCTGCACTCGCTCGTCGGTGTCGGTGGAGACCGCCGCCTGATCGATGAGCGAGGCGATCTGCTCGGGATCCTCGTACCCGTTGGCGAAGCCGTGCACCTGCCCCCACGAGCCATCCGGATGGATGTACTCGCGCATGAACGCGTGCGGATCGGCGAAGGGATCCGCGTTCTTCACCCACATCGCGAACGGCAACGGCTCCGTCGCGTGGAACTCGTCGAACCTGGCTTCCGCCAGGGCGAGGACGCGAACGCTGAAGTTCGGGTTCAGTCCCTCGAGCGAGTCCTTCAACACCAGCGCCGCAACCTCGAACAGGTTGGCCTCCTCGGTGATGACCGAGATGGTGAAGCCCTCGTCCCACCACCCGGCTTCGCGGAACAGCTCCTCGGCACGGGCGAGATCCTGCTCGTAGACGGGCATGTTCTCGTCGTATCCGAGGACACCCTGTGGGAAGTAGTGCGGGACGGTGGCGCCGAACCCGCCGAGGGCGCCGTCCACGAAGCCCTGGTAGTCGAACGCGTAGTTGAAGGCCTGACGCACCCGCGGATCCCAGAAGAAGTCCGTGGGGATCGTGTCCTCCGGCGGCAGGGCGCCTTCGGGGATGTTGAGGTTCAGCCCGATGTGGATGGGCTCGAGCAGGAACTCGCCGGCGAAGACCTCGATCCCCTCGCCTCCCTCGACGTCTCCGACGAACGACGGGTCCGTCTCGATCGAGTCGTAGTCGCCGGCCCGAAGGCCGAGCACCCGCACGTCCGGATCGGGAACGATCTCCATCCGCAGGTCGAGCGCCGCCGGCTCGCCCCAGTAGTCCTCGTAGGCCTCGAACAGCATGTTCTCGCCGCGGTTCCACGCGACGAAGGAGTAGGGACCGGTTCCGACGGGATTCGTCGCCATGAACTCGTTCGGCTCACCCGGCGTCACGCCGCCGTTCGCCTCCACCGTCTCACTGGCGACGATCGAAGCGACGGCCTGCGTCACCACCGAGTTGAGGAACGCGGCGTTGGGCTGTTGCAGCGTCACCTCGAAGGTGAACTCGTCGACGACGCGCGTCTCGTCGACGGTATCGGCAAGAAGGCTCGCGTTGCTCTCCGGAAGGTCCATCTCCAGCACGCGATCCCACGAGAACTTCACGTCGTCCGCCGTCAGCGGACTGCCGTCGTGGAACGTGACGTCCTCGCGGATCGGGAACGTGTACGTGAGCCCGTCCGCGGAGATCAGCCCGTTGTCCCCCGTCGGCACCTCCGTCGAGAGCGACGGGTCGAGCTCGGGTCCCTCGGGTGCGAACTCGACCAGGCGGTCGTTCGTCTGGAGGATGACCGTCTCGCCACCCTCGCCGGCCTCCACCTGGGCGGGGTCGAGCGACAGCGGCTCGTCGTCGGCCGCGTGGACGAACTCGTCCGGATTGCTCACCTGCACGGCGTCCGCACCGGTCTCCGTCGGTTGGCCGTCCTCGTCGTCGTCGCCGTCCGTCGTGCACGACACGAGGGTGAGCACGAGCGCGACCGAGACGGCCAGGACGCTCCGGCCGCGGGACGGCGATCTCCTCCTGCGAGGGGATGCCGGCAGATCCTGGTGACCCGACGCCATGGCTCCTCCCTATGTCAGGCGGGACCCTCGCGGCCGGGCGGAGCGCCGGAGGCGCTCGCGACGTGACGCCGCGGCCGCAAACGTTTGCGAAGACGCTATCCTCGGGTTCGAGAGCCTGTCAAGGCAAGGGTTGTAGGCACGGGAGACGTGGTCAGATAATCAGGTCGCCTGATGGTCAGAGCGCCGTCGTGAACGCCTCGAACGCGTCGTCCGGACCGATCGAGCGACGCAAGGTCTACGAGCTCGTCGCGAACCGTCTGGTCGAGGACATCGTCGCCGGGAGGCTGAAGCCCGGAGACCAGATCCCCGCCGAGCGCCAGCTCGCGCAAACGCTCGCCGTCGGTCGTTCATCGATCCGCGAGGCGCTGCGGATGGTCGAGTCCCGAGGGCTGATCGCCTCGGCCGGCAACGGGGCGTTCGTCGTAGCGAACTACGGCAATCCACTGAACACGTCGCTCGCGCTGCTGATGGAGATGGGCCACGGCGACCTGCGACAGCTGTTCGAGGTCCGAAAGGTGCTCGAGGTCGAGATGGCAGCTCTCGCCGCCGAGCGCCGCTCCGAGGAAGACGTCGAGCGCATGCGGGGGGCCATCCGGGCGATGGACGAAGGGCTCGCGTCCCCCGAGCGATACATCGTGGGCGACCTCGACTTCCACCAGGCGATCGTCGCCGCCACGGGGAATCGGATAGCGCGCTCCATGATGCACGCCATCCGAGATGTCATGCGACGCGCATTGCTCTCCATCTACCAGATCCCCGGCAGCCCCGAGCGCTCCATGGAACAGCATCGGCAGATCCTGGCCGCGATCGTGGCAGGCAGGCCCGAGGACGCGAGAGCGCGGATGCGCGAGCACCTTCTCCGCGTCGAGGGCGAGATCGAGTCGAACCAACGGCTCGTCGACGGGGAGCGCCTCGGCGATGGCTGAGATCGGGTTGGTCGGGCTCGGGGTGATGGGCGGTCGGATGGCGAAGCGTTTGCTGGACGCCGGCCACCGGCTGTCGGGCTACAACCGAACGCGGTCGAAGGCCGAGTGGCTGATCGAGGCGGGTATGCGCTGGGCGGATACGCCTCGAGAGGTGGCCGAGGAAGCCGAGATCACGATCTCGATGGTGACCGACTCGCGCGCGTTGCGGGCGATCGTGAACGGCCCAGACGGCATCCTCGCCGGCCTCGGCGACGGAAAGCTCTACGTGGACATGAGCACCGTCAGTCCCGCCGAGTCTCGAGAGCTCGCCAGGCGCGTGGCCGAGCGCGGCGCGCGGATGCTGGACGCCCCCGTCTCTGGGAGCGTCGCGACGCTCGAGGAGGGCAACCTGGCAATCATGGTCGGCGGCGCGACCGAGGACGTCGAGCGAGCCCTTCCCGTGCTTCGCGACATCGGGCCGAAGGTCACGCACGTCGGTGGCAACGGGCAGGCGGCGCTGGTGAAGATCGCAGCGAACCTGAACCTCGCCGTCCAGATGCTGGCGTTCAGCGAGGCGGTGCTCCTGACGGAAAGGGGTGGAATCCCCCGCGAAACCGCGGTTGAAGCGCTCCTGAGCGGCGTGATCGCGTCGCCGATGCTCAAGTACCGAGGCCCGTTCGTCCTTCAGGAACCACAGGAGGCATGGTTCGACGTCAACATGATGCAGAAGGACCTGCTCCTGGCGCTCGAGGCGGGTCGTCAGCAGGATGTGCCGCTACCCACCACCGCCGTCGCGAACGAGTTCCTCACGGCCGCGCGCGCGATGGGCATGGACAAGCGCGACTTCGCGGCGTTGTTCGAGGTGCTGGCCCGGATGGCCGGGATCGAGCGATGAGCCGCGACGTCGAGGACCAAGCGACGACGGACGCGGGCGCGGCGGCCGACGTTCCTTCCGACGAGCTCACGGCGGAGCAGGCGATGGAACTCTTCGAGCGCATGACGCGCATCCGCCACTTCGAGCTGCGAGTGAACCAGCTCTACCTGTCGGCCAAGATGCCCGGCCTCGCTCACCTGTACGCGGGGCAGGAGGCCGTGGCCGTCGGCGTCTGTAGCGCCCTTCGTCGCGAGGACGTCATCACCAGCACCCACCGCGGTCACGGTCACTGTCTCGCGAAGGGCGCCGCCGTCGATCGGATGTTCGCCGAGCTCCTCGGCAAGGAGCCGGGCTACTGCCACGGCAAAGGCGGCTCGATGCACATCGCCGATCCCGAGACCGGCAACCTCGGCGCCAACGCCATCGTCGCCGGCAGCGCCGGCATCGCGACCGGCGCCGCCATGTCCGCCAAGCTGCAGGGCACCCACCGTGTGGCCGCGTGTTTCTTCGGCGAGGGAGCGCTCGGTCAGGGCGTGCTCTACGAGGTCATGAACATGGCGTCGCTGTGGAAGCTCCCGGTGATCTACGTGTGCGAGAACAACCTCTACAACGAGTACACGCATTACGGGGAGACGACGGCCGGCGAGGTCACGGCGAGAGCGGCTTCCTTCGGGATCCCCACCGAGACCTTGGACGGGCAGGACGTGATCGAGGTGCGCGCCGCGGCCGACCGAGCGGTCGGGGGGGCGCGCGCGGGCGATGGCCCCACGTTCATCGAGTGTCGGACGTACCGGTTCTTCGGCCATCACGTCGGGGACGTCGATCGGTCGTACTACCGGACGAAGCAAGAAGAGGAAGAGTGGCGTTCGTCGCGGGATCCGCTTCGAGTGCTCGCCGCGTGGATGAGCGCACGGGGCTACGCCGACGAGGTTGGTCTGGAGGCCCTCGACCGGCGCGTGGCCGCCGAGGTCGAGGAGGGCGA
>CALGFI010000179.1 GCA_937881155.1 uncultured bacterium
GCGCGGTCGGAGACGGGCCGAACTCCCGGCGGAACGGACGCGAGCCGGACGCCCTTCGCGGTCCCGGCGATCACGCGCACGTGCGGAAGCTACACAGCCTCCGTCACGCGTCGGGTGCTAGACGACCCCGGCCTCGTTCGCGTGCCGAACGAGCTCGGCGCGAGTGCGAAGGCCGAGCTTGCGCATGACGCTCGCGCGGTGGTTCTCGACGGTTCGCACCGAGACGAACAACATCGAGGCGATCTCGGCGTTCGTGTGCCCGAGCGCGATGAGGCGCAGCACCTCGCGTTCGCGCTCGCTGAGGTCGTCGATCGCACGCGCCCGGACGCGACCGGGCGTGTCGCGCCACCGAGCGAGCGCGGCGCCGAGCGAGGGCTGAAGGTAATCCGAACCAGCGGCGACGCGCCGAACCGCGTCGACGAGCTCCGTCGAGGCCGTCTCCTTCAGGAGGTAGCCACTCGCGCCGGCGGCGAGACACATCTGCACGTCGGTGGGGTTGTCCACCATCGTGAGCACCAGGACCGCGGCGTCCGGGTGCCGTTCCTTGAGGCGGCGGACCACCTCTGCCCCCCGCTCGTCCGGAAGCATCAAGTCCGCAACGACCACGTCGGCACGGACGTCGAGCGCCACTGCGTCGTCGACCGAACCCGCCTCGGCCACGACTGTGACGCCCTCCTGTCGTTCCAGAAGTGCGCGCAAGCCCTCGCGGACGACGACGTGGTCGTCGATCAGGAGAACACCGATCGTCGCGCCGTTCACGCGTTCACACTCCCCCGGACGGCGTTGTGGGTGACGTTCGGCGCATCCTTGATCGGAACCTCGAGCCGGATCCTGGTCCCTGCCCCGGCGGCCGACTCGACCACCAGCCTGCCCTCGACGAGCTCGGCGCGCTCGCGCATGCCGATCAATCCGAGTCCCCGTCCCGGCTGGATCGAAGCCGGATCGAACCCCCTGCCGTTGTCTTCGACGAGCGTCGTCAGCATGCCGTCGTTCCGCCGCATCACGATCGAGATCGCCTCAGCGCGCGCGTGCTTCTGCGCGTTGTGGACGGCCTCTTGCACGACGCGGTACACGACCGCCTCGGACTCCGGAGGAAGCCGAAGCTCCCCGATCTCCTCGTGCAGGTCGACGAGGACGTCCGGGACGGAGACGTCCTCCGCGAGTCGGCGCACCGCCGGTACGAGGCCGAGTCGTTCGAGCTCGGGTGGGCGGAGGCTCCAAACGAGCTGACGGCTGTCCGCGATCGCGCGCCGGACGAGCTCGGTAACGCGAACGGCGCGTGGCCTCGCCCCCGGCGGGACCTCCAACTCGAGGTCGGATGCGAACAGCGAGATCGACGTGAGCAGCTGGCCGAGGCCGTCGTGCAGTTCGAGCGCCACGCGTTCGCGCTCCTCTTCCTGGGCCCGGACGATTCGATGCAGCATCTGTTGCCGTTCCTGGGCCAGCTGCTCGAGCTGCGTCGCGCGTTCCGCGAGCGCGTCTCGCAACAGGGCCTGCCTGAACGCGATCGCGAGCTCGGAGCCGACCTCTGACGCGATGTCGGCGGCCTCCTCGTCGAACACGCCCGGCGTCGTCGACGAGAGCATCAACGCGCCGAGCTGTCCCGCGTCCGACTTGAGCGCCACGGAGAGCGTGCTCCGGACGCCGACGCCTCGCGCCATCGCCGCGGACGGCGTCGGGGCGTCACCCTCTTGCAGGTCGTCGAAGACCAGCACGTCGTGCGACAGCAGCTCCCGGGCGACCTCGTCGGGCACGGTGGCCGAATCCGGAACGGGACCGAGCGCGTCGGAGAAGTGGCGTATGGCGACGGACGTGAGCCTTCCGGTCGCCGCGTCGACGAGCGCGACGGTTCCCCCGTCGAACGGCACGAGGCGTCGGAGGTGTTCGAGCGCCTGCCCCGCCATCTCGTCGATCGACGTCGCCGCCAGGACGTCGCGGTCCACCTGATGGAGCAGCTCCAGCCGCGTGGCCAGACGTAGCTGCCGGTCGAGCGCCCGCCGCCTGTCCTGCTCGGCCCGTCGCCGGTCCGAGATGTCCTCGATGACGCCGAGCATGCCGGAGATCTCACCGTCGGCGTCGCGGAGGGCGGCAACCGAGAGGCTGACGTCGATCCGAGACCCGTCCTTGCGCATCCGCGTCGTCTCGAACCCCGCGATGCGTTCACCCGCGAGCTCCCGCCTCATCAGGTCGGCGAACTCCTCCTTCTTGTCGGGCGGCAGGTACGGCAGTGGATGCCCCACGATCTCCGCCACGGTCCACCCGAACATCTGCTCGGCTGCGGGGTTCCAGTGGCGGACCCGGCCGTCCGGCTCGATGACGATGATGCCGAGCGGCGAGGCGCTGAAGACCCCGCCGAGCGACTCGGTGAGCTCGTGCAGCGCCGCGTCCTGGACACGTTGCGGCGTGATGTCGACCATCACGCCCTGCCACTGCGAGGGACGCCCGTTGTCGGCGGGGATCAGAACGGCCTCGTCGTGGATCCACACGATGCCGCCATCCCGTCGGCGTGCGCGATACTCGATGCTCAGAACGCCCTTCTCGTCCGCGGCATCGCTCGCGGCGAGGACGGCCTCGCGGTCGTCCTCGACGATCACGCGTTGCCACAGGTCGTCGTCGGTCATCCACTCGTCCGGCTTGTAGCCCAAGAGCTCCTCGAGCTGCGGGGCAACGTAGATGCAGTGCGTTCGTTTCGGATCGTCCCGGTCGACCTCGTTCAGCCAGACGACGCCGGGAACGCGCTCGACGAGCAGGCGGTACCGACGTTCGGACTCCCGCAACGCGTGATCGGCAGCGTCGGCCTCGCTCTGCGCGCGCTGCCACTCCCGCCTGAACCGCCGGATGCACAGCCACACCACGCCCGTCGAAACCAGGACGAAGACCCCTTCCTTGGCGATGCCGACCGAGCGCGCAAGGGGATCCTTGAGCAGCAGGTGCAGCGCGATGTCCAGGCCGACAACCCACATCGAAGCGACCAGGGCGTACGCGAACGCCGCGCGAACCGCGAAGCGGTGCGCGCGCTCGGTGGGCGTCGCGCCGGTTGGTGCCCGAGGGAACATCTCCCCAATCCCTCGGGCGAAACCGTGCTCATCTGTAGGGCCGGAGGCGTAGGCCGTCCCCACGTTGATCCGCCCGAGCGTCTCCCTACGAGCTGAACAGCCAGCCGATCGAATGCTCGAACCGCGCCCGGAGCTCCCCCATGAGCGCCGGGTGATCCTCGAGGCCCGGGTCGGCCTCGATCACCTCGAACGCGCGGGCGCGGGCCCGCCGGACGAGGTCCAGGTCTTCGGCCAGCCGCGCGAGCTTGAGGTCGGGCAAGCCCGACTGCTTCACGTCGAAGAGCGTCCCCTCTCCCCGGAGGCGGAGGTCCTCGTCGGCGAGCTCGAACCCGTCCGTCGTCCGCACCATCGCCAGCAGTCGCGCCCTGGCGTCCTCGTTGTCCGGCGTGCTCTCGTCGAACAGGATGCAGAACGAGGCGTGCTCGCCGCGGCCGATCCGTCCGCGCAACTGGTGGAGCTGCGCGAGGCCGAACCGCTCCGCGTTCTCGACGAGCATGACTGTTGCGTTCGGCACGTCGACGCCGACCTCGATCACGGTCGTCGAGATCAGTACGTGGTGCTCACCGGCGCGATACGCCTCCATGCGTCGCTCCTTCTCGGCGGGTCGCATGCGCCCGTGCAGCAGCTCGACGGACAGGTCGGGGAACACCTTGGTCGCCAGGCGTTCGGCCTCTGCCTCGGCCGCGCGCACCTCGGTCTTGTTCGCCTCGTCGATCGCCGCGCAGACCACGAACGCCTGCCGCCCCGCGGCGACCTGCCGGCGGACGAGGTCGTACGCAGACTCGCGCTCCTCCGCGCTGCGCGCGATGCGCGTCTCGATCGGACGCCGCCCCTTCGGCATCTCGTCGAGGACGACCACGTCCAGGTCGCCGTAGTACGTGAGGGCGAGCGTCCGCGGGATCGGCGTCGCCGTCATGATCAGCACATCCGGCGAGGCGCCCTTTCCCTTCAGGGCCATCCGCTGGTGGACCCCGAAGCGGTGCTGCTCGTCGACCACCGCAAGCGAGAGATCGGCGAAGGCCACACCCTCCTGCACGAGCGCGTGCGTCCCCACGACGAGATCGACCTCACCGCTCGCGATGGCGCCGAGGAGCTTCCCGCGGTTCCTCCCGGTGACCGACGCGGTGAGGAGCGCGTACGTCACGCCGGCCGGATCCTCCGAGGGAGGTTCGTGGGCGAGGAGTGACGCCTGCCCATCCGTCCTCGCGGGTTCGGGCCTGCTCCGATCGAGGTACGGGTGCGCCCCGAACGGACCGAGGAGCTCCTCGATCGAACGGAAGTGCTGCCCGGCGAGCACCTCCGTCGGCGCCATCACCGCTGCCTGGTGTCCGCTCTGGATCGCGACGAGCGCCGCGTGCAGCGCGACCAGCGTCTTGCCCGAACCGACGTCGCCTTGCAAGAGCACGTTCATCGGTCGGGGCCGCGCCATCGCCGCGTCGATCTCCTCCATGGCGCGCGTTTGCGCCTTCGTCGGCTCGAACGGGAGGACGCCGGCGAGTCGTTCGGTGAGCGGACCATCGGGCGTGTGCGAGACCCCGCGCTCGGCGCTCTCGAGGCGTTGCTTCCGGAACGCCACACCGACCTCGAGGGCGAACAGCTCGTCGAACTTCAGACGTTCGATCGCCGTACGGAGCTCGTGCTGGGTTGCCGGGAAGTGGATGGACCGGATCGCGCCGTCGAACGCCGGCAGCCCCTCGGCGGCCACGACGCTCTCGGGCAACGGATCGTGGATCGAGCGGAGCTGCTCGAGTGCGTGCCACACCAGCTCACGGATCGTTCGCGTGGTGATGCCGTCGGTCGCGCGATGCACCGGCGTGATGCGGCCGGTGTGAACGAGGTCTCCCTCGTCCGCCGTGAGGAGCTCGACGTCGTGCTTGGTGAGCTGACGCCGGCCGCGGTACAGCTGCATCACGCCGGACGCCGCGACCTCGTGACCCTCGCGGTAGACGTTGGCGATCCACGGCTGGTTGAAGAAGACGAGGTCGATCGTCGCGGTGCCGTCGTACAGGACGACGGTGACCATCGTCGTCCTCGAACGCGTCCGCCGTCGCTCGACCTTCCGCACGCGTCCGATCACCGTCGCAGGCTGCCCGACGCGGAGATCGCGGATCCGCGAAACCTCCGAACGGTCGATGTACCGGCGCGGGTAGTGGTGCAGGAGGTCCCGCACCGTTTCGATCTCGATGCCGGCGAGGACGTCCGACGCGGGTGGCCCCTTGGTCTGCACGCCCGTCCGTCGATTGGCGAGCCGCCTGTCGATCGCGGAAACGGGCGAGTCGAGCGTCAGCGGCATGCGCGACGAGGCCGCTCGCGGGCGTGCAGAGGCATACCGCGTTCTACCACGCGGCACATGCGACGCTTCCGACGCTTCATCGCACTCGCGCCACTCGTCGAACGAACGGGCCCAGGGTGTCTGTTACCCTGGCTCGGCCATGGCAGCCGTGTGCGAAATCTGCGGGAAGAGACCGTTCTTCGGCATGCAGGTCTCTCACTCCCACCGGCGTTCACCTCGCCGGTGGAACCCGAACGTCCAGCGAATCCGCGCGCTCGTCGACGGGAAGCCGAAGCGCGTGAACGTCTGCACGAGCTGCCTGAAGGCCGGCAAGGTGCAGCGGCCGCCGGCCAAGTCGTCGGCCGTCAGCTCCTCGGGCTGATCCTCACCCCAAAAAGCGGGTCGACCGGACCGATCCCCTCGCCGATCGGCAGCGCGTGCCGGATCGCGTCGGTCACGAACCGCTTCCCCAGACGAACCGCGTCGAGAAGCGCCTCGCCTCGGGCGAGATAGGCCGCGATCGAGGACGAGAGGACACACCCGGTCCCGTGCGTATGCGGTGTGTCGATCCGTTCGCCCTCGATCCAGACGAGTCGATCGCCGTCGAAGAACAGGTCGTCGGCGCGGTCGGTGTCCTCGAGGTGTCCGCCCTTCACCAGCACCGCCCTCGGCCCAATCGCCTGGATCGCCTCGGCGGCATCCTCCATCAGGTCGCGCGAGTCGACGCGGAATCCGGCAAGACCGGTCGCCTCGGACAGGTTCGGCGTGACCAGCGTCGCCAGCGGAACGATCTGGTTTCGAAGCGCGTCGACGGCGTCCTCGTCCAGGAGCGCGTGGCCATGTTTCGAAACGAAGACCGGATCGACGACGACGTTCGGAACGCGTGTGTCGGCAACGGCCTCGGCGACGGCCTCGACGATCGGCGCGGATGCCAGCATCCCGGTCTTCGCGGCGTCGACGCCGATGTCGGTCACGACCGCGCGGATCTGGTCGCCGACCGACTGCGGCGACAGCTGCTCATACCCGGAGACGCCCTTGGTGTTCTGAACGGTGACGGCCGTGATTGCCGTCATCCCGAACACACCGAGCGCGCTGAACGTCTTGAGGTCCGCCTGGATACCGGCGCCGCCCCCGGAGTCGGATCCGGCGATCGACAGCACTCGGGGTCGGGCCGCGGATGCGGTGCTCATGCGAAGTGGTCCCACCCCTCCGGCTCGATCGGCTTCTCGCTTCCGTCGGCATCGACGCCGACGAGCCCATCACCTTCGATGATCGTTCCGATCGTCGTGAGCGTCACGCCGAAACGCTCCCGAAGCGCTCGCGCCGCCGCGTCCGCATCGTCCGGATCGAGCGTCGCGAGCAGCTCGTAGTCCTCGCCGCCGGAAAGCGCGAGCCCGAGCGCATCGACGTCCAGCGTCTCCGCCCCGTCACGGAGCGCCTGCGCGACGGGAACCGCGTTGAGCTCCACGCGGGCGCCGACGCCACTCGCGAGGCACACGCGCGCGAGGTCCTTCGCCAGCCCGTCGGAGAGGTCGATCATCGCGCGCGCGCCGCTTCGCGCGAGCGTCTGCCCTTCCCCGACACGCGCGAACGGCCGCGCGAGGGCACCGAGCAGCGCGCGGCCCCACGGCTTCGACAGCGCCGCCTGCCGAACGGCCGCGCTCGCCTGCGAGACACGGAGTCCTCCGGCGGCAGCGCCGAGCGAATCGGTGACGGCGATCGCATCGCCGGGGCGAGCGCCCGAGCGCGGCACCGCGCGACCCGGCGCGACCTGACCGATGACGGTGACGGCGACGATCAGGATGTCGCCGCGGT
This sequence comes from uncultured bacterium, assembly GCA_937881155.1. GTDB lineage: Bacteria > Actinomycetota > UBA4738 > UBA4738 > HRBIN12 > CALGFI01. The sequence goes on from CALGFI010000179.1 coordinate 7,144, forward strand.
TCGTGTCGCCGCCGACGAGGGCGAGAGCGTATTCGGCGCACGCGTCGCGCATCCCCCCGTACAGCTCGATCACCCACGCGGTGTCGACGTCGGGCGAGAGCGCGATCGATACCAGCGCCGAGCGAGGGCTCCCTCCCATCGCGGCGATGTCGGACACGTTCACGGTGACGGACTTCGCGCCGAGATCGCGCGGCGAGATCGACGATCGCTCGAAGTGCACGCCCTCCACGAGCATGTCCGTCGTCACGACCAGCTGACCGGTGCCGGCCGCGAGCACGGCCGCGTCGTCGCCGAGGCCGACCACGACGTCGCGCGCCTCCCCGGTGAGGAGCCGGGTGATCGCTGCGACGAGCTCGTCCTCGGTCAGGTCCATGGTGGCTACGGCCCATTGTGTTCGATTGGGCGCCGGGCGTTCTGTAGGATAGATGGGCTCCGAGCTGCGTCGATGCGCTCGCGCCCACCACAGAAGGAGACGTTCGTTTGCTCGTCCAGGCGCGCACCGTCCATCAGAGCCCAACGCCGGAGGAGCTCCGCGATTACACCGAGCGCATGCCGACGTGCCGGATCACCGAGTTCGGGAGCGTCAACGTCCAGGCGCGGGTGACCTCGCGGAGCGCGGGAAGCACGTACGTCGTCGCCGAGCGTTCGTCCGGCAAGACGATGACCCGCGAGGAGTTCGAACGGATCGCGGCGATGCAGGATGAGTACCTGCGCGGTCGAGACGCGCTGGTGATCGATGGCTACATCGGCAACGACCCGGAGTTCCGAACGCGCGCCCGCCTATCGATCGAGACCGCGAACGCGAACATCGCGGGCATGCAGCAGAAGCTCTACTTCCCGCGTGAGGACGATGCCGAGCCGGAGGTGCACGTCGTTTACACGCCGAACCTCTCGGCTCCCGGTTATCCCGATGATCGCGTCATCGCGGTCGATCTCGAGAACGGCCTGACGCGGGTGCTCGGCACCGACTACTTCGGGGAGTCGAAGAAGGGCGGCCTTCGGATGTGGAACACGAAGGTCTACGACCTCGGTGGACTCGCGCTCCACGCCGGCATGAAGGTGATCCCGACGGCCCGCGGCGAACGCGTGTTCATGATCATCGGACTGTCGGGGACCGGAAAGACGACCACGACCTTCACCACGCAGAACGACTCGCTGCCCGTGCAGGACGACTTCGTCGCGCTGATGCCGGGCGGCAAGGCGCACGGAACGGAGAACGGGTGCTTCGCGAAGACGTTCAGCCTCGACCCGAGCTTCGAGCCGAACATCTACCGCGCGGTGGTGAAGCCGACCACGTATCTGGAGAACGTGTTCCAGGACGCATCGGGGAAGGTGAACTTCTTCGAGCAGTCCTACACGCAGAACGGGCGCGCCGTGTTCGGTATGGACGACCTGGAGCGCTACCGTGACGCTCGCGAGGTCGGACCGGTCGACGCGCTCCTCATCCTCAACCGCAACCAAGACATCATCCCGGCCGTGGCGAAGCTCAACGACGAACAGGCCGCGGCGTACTTCATGCTCGGCGAGACGACCGGAACCTCTGCGGGCGGCGCCGCGGAGGCGGGGAAGTTCCTACGCGTTCCAGGAACCAACCCTTTCTTCCCGATGCCGCACGGGCTGCAGGGGAACCGCATCCTCGAACTGCTCGCGACGCACCCGATCGAGACCTACCTGCTCAACACGGGACGCGTCGGCGGGCCGGACGGCGATGAACGGTCCAAGAAGGTACGGATCCCCGACACGTCGGCCTGCGTCGAGGGCATCGCCGAGGGTTCGATCTCGTGGACCGAGGACGATGACTTCGGCTACCTCGTCGCCGACAACCTGCCCGGCATCGACGACGCCGACCTGCTGCGGCCCCGCCTGCTGTACGAGCGGCAGGGCAGGATGGCCGAGTACGTCGAGGTCGTCGACCGGCTGAAACGGGAGCGCGTCGCCAGGCTGGAGGAGTTCCCCGAGCTCACACCGGAGATCGTCAAGGCGGCGGGCTGACGTCGCGCTCGCCCGACGGCGAGCGCCGGCCGAGGAACCACCCGGCGAGGAGTTGTATCGCCGCGAGAACGAGGGGCACGATCAGGTACCACCGGTAGGGCTCGACTTCGTCCACCCACGCTCGCCCGCGCAGATCCACGGACGCATAGATCGCGAACAGCCCGGCGACCGCGAACCACAGGCCCACTCGCCCCGTCACGAACAGCGCGTACAACGCGTGATCGGACACGTCGGTTCCGTCGAACGGCCGGCGCGTCCACCTCCACAGCGAGCGAAGGCCGAGGAGGACGAACACGGTCGCGATCGCCACCTCCACGATCCTCACGCCGCACCCCCCTCTTGCTGGTGGGGCCGCGCCACGCTCGGATCGCTCCCCGTGCTACCCCTCGACCCTTGCGCCCTCGCAAGCAGCCGAACCACCTCGTCGTCGCTCGTCTGGTTGAACGTGCGGTACCACTCGCCGACGGCGAGGAACGGCTCGGGCGTCGCGAGCACCACCATCCGGTCGGCGTCCTCCCGAAGCTTCGCGATCGATTGCACCGGGGCGACGGGAACGGCAAGGACGACCTTCGACGCGCCACGCTCGCGCGCCCACCGGAGTGCGGCCGCCGCGGTGCCTCCCGTCGCGATGCCATCGTCGACGACGATCGCCACCTTGCCCCGAACGTCGACAGGGGGACGTCCCTCCCGATATGCGCGTTCGCGCCGTTCGATCTCGCGCTCCTGCGCGGCGATCTCGCGCTCCAGGTACTCCGGCGTCACGTGCAGCGAGCGGACGAGACGGTCGTCGAGCACGCGGACGCCCGGAGCAACGGCGCCGAGGCCGAGCTCGGGATTGCCGGGTGCGCCGATCTTTCGCGGCACGACCACGTCGAGTGGCGCGCCGAGCGCGTCGGCGACGGCCCGGCCCACGACGACGCCGCCGCGAGGGATGGCCAGGACGACGGAATCCGTGCCGGCGTACTCGAGCAGTGCATCGGCGAGGACCTCGCCTGCCTCGGCGCGGTCGGAGAAGATCACCCGTCGTCCTCGTTCGGCGTCTGTTCGCCGCCGCGAGTTCGACGGCGCGTCGCGTCGTCGATCTCGCGGCGCGCTTCGTCGTCCTCGATCTCGTGCCGCCGGTCGCCGATCACCTTCTCCGGAGGCGGCATCGGTTTTCGGATCCTGCGGTACGGCGCGAGCGGGTCGTCGCGGCTCGTTCGCTTCCGCTTAGCGGCGGACACGTGTCGATCATCCCACTCCGGCGATGCGTGCGTTTGCCGCCACTTCGGCGCCTCAATAGAGTGGGTGCGGCCGCGTTCGAACGCGCGAGGCGTTATCCGACGGAGGGAGGCGTTCGGTGGTCCAGGCCTACATCCTCATCCAGACCGAGGTCGGAAAGGCCGCGCAGGTCGCGAAGGACGTTCGCGGGATCACCGGCGTATCGGAGGCCGAGGACGTAACCGGACCGTACGACGTGATCGTGCGCGCGGAGGCGAAGAACGTCGACGAGCTCGGTCGGCTCGTCGTGGCCAGGATCCAGGGCGTCGAGGGCATAACGCGGACGCTCACCTGCCCGGTGGTGCACCTGTAGCACGAACGGCCAGGCGCTCTTACGCGACGAAGCCCTTTTTCCGGTCGTGCTCGTGGCGCTCGATCGCGAGCTCGATCAACCGGTCGACGAGATCCGCGTACGGAACCCCGGACGCTTCCCAGAGCTTCGGGTACATCGAGATGCTCGTGAACCCGGGGATCGTGTTCAGCTCGTTCACGAACAGACGCCCGTCGCTCGTCAGGAAGAAGTCGACGCGCGCGAGGCCCGAGGCGTCGATCGCTCGGAACGCCGCGATCGACAGCCGTTGAACGTCTTCGAGCGTCTCGGGCGGGATGTCGGCGGGGATCACGAGCTCGGCGCCGTGCTCGTCGAGGTACTTCGCGTCGTAGTCGTAGAACTCGTGGCCGCGCGGGATGATCTCTCCAGCTAACGACGCCACGGGATCGTCGTTGCCGAGCACCGCGCACTCCAGCTCACGACCGCCATCGATCGCCGCCTCGAGGAGGGCCTTTCTCCCGTAGCGGAACGCTTCCTCCAGTCCGGCGCGGAGCTCCCCGCGCTCGCGCACCTTGGTGACCCCGACGGACGACCCGAGTGCCGCGGGCTTCACGAACAGTGGCGTCCCCAGATGCCCCGCGCGCGCCTCGATCCCCTGCGGGTCCTCCTCCCACTCGCGTTCGTACACCACGTCGTGGTGCACGACGGGGATGCCCGCCGAATGAAACAGCAGTTTCTGCACCGCCTTGTCCATCCCCAGTGCGGATCCGAGCACGCCCGAACCGACGTACGGAACGCCGGCCATCTCGAGGAACCCCTGGATCGACCCGTCCTCGCCGTAGGGGCCGTGCATCACCGGGAACACGACATCGATCTCGGTCCGCGAGCCGTCGGCGGCGACGACCGCGTGCGCCCCCGGCTCCTGGTCGATCGCCACCTCCTCGCCCGGAGATCGCTCTACCGCCGGCAGCTTCCGCGACGAACCTCCCGGCAACGCCGGCGGTCCGCTCGGCATCAGCTGCCACCGACCGTCCCTCGTCACACCGATCGCGACGACCTCGTACCGGTCGCGGTCGAGCGCGTCGAACACCGAACGCGCCGAGATCACGGAGATCTCGTGCTCGGCGGAGCGCCCACCGAACAGCAGCACGACGCGACGTCTCACACCTTCTCCAGCGCTCTCGCGAAGTCGGCGGCGATGTCATCGGGGTCCTCGATGCCCACGCTGACGCGGACGAGGCCGTCTGCGAGCCCGGCGGCGCGACGCGCCTGGGCGTCGAGCTGTCTGTGCGTCGTCGACGCCGCGTGACCGACCAGGGTCTGCGTTCCGCCGAGGCTGGCTGCGATCCACGCGAGCTCGACGCCGTCGCAGAACCGCCTTCCCGCGTCCACGCCGCCCTCGACCTCGAAGGCGAGCATGCCGCCGAACCCCATGGGGAGTTGCCGGCGCGCCAGCGCATGATGCGGATGCGTCGCCAATCCCGGGTAATGCACGCGGTCCACCTTCGGATGCTGTTCGAGGAACGTCGCGAGCGAGAGCGCGTTCGCCGAGTGTCGCTGCATCCGGAGCTCGAGCGTCGCGAGACCGCGCATGCACAACCACGCCTCGAGTGGCGCCATCGTCGCTCCGGTCTCGATCACCGTGTTGCGCAGTCCCGCCACGTCGCGTTCGGAGCAGCAGACGACGCCCGCGATCAGGTCGCTGTGGCCGCCGATGTACTTCGTGGCCGAATGCAACACGAAGTCGAACCCGTACCGCGCCGGGTTGCACAGGTACGGCGACGCGAACGTGTTGTCAACGGCCGCCGGCACACCGGCGTTCTGACAGAGCCCCGATAGTGCCTCGAGGTCAACGACCGTGACGTTCGGGTTGGCGATCGTCTCGCAATAGAAGAGCTTCGCGCCCGGCAGCGCTTCGCCGACGGCGTCGTGATCGTGAGCGTCGACGAACGTGACCTCGATGCCGTACCGGGGAAGGACGTTCCGAAACAGCGAGAACGTGCCTCCGTAGAGCTCCGGACTCGCGACGACGCGATCGCCGGCCCCGGCGCACGTCGTGGCGACGGTGTGGATGGCCGCCATCCCGCTCGCGAACGAGAACGCCGACTCGGTCTCCTCGAGATCGGCCATGAGCGTTTCGAACGCGGCGAGCGTTGGGTTCCCGTACCCGCGCGTATAGGTGTAGCCCGGCCGGCGGAACGAGATCGTGTCGGCATACCGTTCCGACGTCTCGAACCGGAACGTCGAGGATTGGAAGATCGGAACGCTCGGCGCGTCCTGGTCGATCGGCGGCATCCGGGCGCCGTGCACCGCCCTGGTCGCGAACCCTGGACGCCGATCCTCGTCCACAGCCACCTCCGCGGAGCCACGTTCGATCGCTCCGCTCGCTCGCCTGCGCAGCCTACTTCGTTGGCCTTTCTGCATTCGTCCAGCGCTCGGGGTAGCGCCCCCGTAGCCCATCGACGAGCGATGCGAGCTCGTCCATCAACTGATCGGTCACCGCGCGAACCACCGCGTGATCGGGATCCGCGCCGGTTCGAGCGGCTGCGTCGAATGGCTCGCCGGCTCGCAACCAGATGGGGCGGCCGAACGCGACGCTCTGCCTCCCGTCACGCCGCCACACGTACTGACCGCCCCACGTCGCCACGGGGATGATCGGGACGCCCGTCGCGAGCGACAGGCGCACGGCGCCTGTCTTTCCACGACCCGGAGAGAAGTCTGCGTTCGTCGTCGTGCTCGTTCCCTCGGGGTAGATCACGACGACGTCACCCTCGGCGATCGCTCGTTCCGCCTCCTCGAGAGGCGATCGATCGCCCGTTTCCCGGCGGACGGGGATCTGCCCCGCGCCGCGGAGCACCGTCCCCACGAACGGCGCGTCGAACAGCTCCTGCTTCGCCAGGAACCTCGGCCGTCGCCCCGCCTTCACGACGAAGTAGGCGTGCGCGAACGGATCGAGGTAGGACAGGTGATTGCCGGCGATGATGGCCGGACCCTCGGCCGGCACCCGCTCGAGACCCTCGAAACGCCAGTTGAACCAGAGCTGGAACGGTGGGCGCAGCACGCCGACCATCGCGCGGTACCACGGCTCCAACCTGGCGCCACCTCGTCTGGAACCGGGGGTTCGCACGACGTTCGCTTCGCTCACTGTGCTCCCAGAGCCCCGGTCGCGCGATGCTATCGCGTTCCGAGAACGCTCCACCGTGCCAGCGCGGCATGGGCGCGGTGGAGGCGTTAGCCTTTCCGAATGCGGGTCGTCGCCGTTCCGGTGAAGTCGCTCTCCCGCGCGAAGACGCGTCTCGCGCCGAAGCTGTCCGCGCTCGAACGTGGCGCACTGACTCTCGCGATGCTCGAAGACGTCCTCGACGCGACCGAAGAGGTCCCCGGTTGGGAGACGTGGATCGTGTCCCCGGACGAGGTCGCGCTCGAGGTTGCCGCCCGTCGCGGCGTGCGCGCGATCGCCGAGACGAAGTCGTCCCTGGCGAACGCCATCCGGCAGGTCGAGGTCCTCGCGAAGGACGTGGAGGCCGACGCGCTGACGATCCTCCCGGGGGACCTCCCGCTCGTCACGCCGGAGGCGTTGCACGATGCCTTCCGAACGCTTGGGGCCGTCGTATTGGCGCGTTCGGGTGACGGCAACGGCACGAGCCTGTTGCTGCGACGGCCTCCGCGGGCGATCCCCGCTCGGTTCGGACCGGACTCGTTCCACCGGCACATGGAGCTCGCGGCCGAGCGGGGCCTCCCCGTCTCGGTGATCGAACGGACGGAGCTCGCGTTCGATCTCGACACGCCGGGCGATATCCTCACGCTGCTCTCGAACGGGCGGAGGGGGCGAACGCGAGAGGTCTGTCTGCAGATGGATCTTCCCCAACGTCTTCGGAACATCGCGTAGCAGCGCGGGACGAGGAGGAACGGTGCCGCAGGGAACGATCAGGCACTTCGACCCGGAAACGCGCGACGGCTCGCTGCTTCTGGACGACCGGACCGAGGTCGCGATCGACGCGACGTCGATCGAGGGCGGCGGACTCCTCTACCTGCGGATCGGTCAGCGCGTGCGGTTCGACCTCGTCGAAGAGGCCGGTCGCAAGGTCGCGCGAACGCTCCGGCTCGTGACGTTCTGAACGGGCACGTCGAGTCGCGGGACCGGCTAGCTCGAACGCCTCGACGTCGAACGCCGGCGCTTGGTCGCGATCATCTCCTTGAACTCCTTGCCCGCGGTGAACCACGGGAGATCGCGCGCGGGGACCACGATCGGCGTGAGCGGCTTCCGGGGATTGCGGGCGATCCGGCGGTTCCGTCGTTTGCGCTCGAACGTGCCGAACCCTACGAGTGAGACCCTGTCGCCGCGAGCGACCGTCTCGCGGATCACGTCCATCGACGTGTCGATCGCCCGGGCGACGTCCGCCTTGCTCGCCCCGGTGCGCTTCGCTACCTCCGCGACGAGTCCGCTCTTGTTCATGCTCGCCTCCCCCGTCCCCTGCACCGTAACGAGATGCGCTCCCCGTGGTCAATGGGCGTGGGCCGTGCGACGATGACATGAACGTGAGACGCTCGCTCGCCGCCCTGGCCGTCGCGGTAACGCTCGCAGCGTGCTCGGGCGAGGATGGCCGCGAGTTC
>CALGFI010000180.1 GCA_937881155.1 uncultured bacterium
GTCGTCACCGACGACGAGATCCGCGCGGCACACGAGCGGATCGTAGCGGAGCAGGCGAACCGGTCCGGGTCGGGGAACGGTGGCGCGCCGTGAGCTTCATGCCGTACGTCCCGCCCGAGCAGCTGATGAAGGACCGCTCCGAGTTCGCGCACAAGGGCATCGCGCGCGGCAAGTCCGTCGTCGGGTTCGAGTACGCGGACGGATTGCTCTTCGTCGCGGAGAACCCCAGCGCCACCCTCCACAAGATCAGCGAGATCTACGACAGGATCGCCTTCGCCGGCGTCGGCAAGTACAGCGAGTTTGAGGACCTTCGTATCAGCGGTGTCCGGCTCGCCGATCTGCGCGGCTACTCGTACGGGCGCGAGGACGTGCGCGCGCGCGACCTCGCGAATGCCTATTCGCAGGCGCTGTCGACGATCTTCACGACGCAGATGAAGCCGTACGAGGTTGAGATCCTGGTCGGCGAGGTCGCCGCCGATGCCGGGCGGAACGAGATCTATCACATCCTGTTCGACGGAACAGTCACCGACGAACAGGGATTCGTCGCGATCGGCGGCCATGCCGACGAGCTCACGACCGCGGTGAGCAACGCGTACCAGCAGGGGTGGGACCTCGCGACCGGCGTGCGCGAGGCCGTGAACGCGTTGCGATCCGCGGAGAACCGCCAGATCGAGGCCGAGTCGATCGAGGCGGGCGTACTCGACAGAAAGAGCCGTCCGCGGCGGAAGTTCCGGCGGCTCGAGGAAGAGGAGATCGCCGGGATCCTCTCGACCGCCTGAGGTCGTCGGGCCCGGGTCGGGAGACGTCCCGATTGTTCGTCGTCCTGGACCTACACTCCGTACATGGAACGCCGGATATTCGGGCTGGAGAACGAGTACGGCGTCACCTGCACCTTCCGAGGCCAGCGGCGGCTGTCGCCCGACGAGGTCGCGCGCTACCTGTTCCGGCGCGTCGTCCACTGGGGTCGCTCGTCGAACGTGTTCCTCGAGAACGGCGCGCGACTCTACCTCGATGTCGGCTCGCATCCCGAGTACGCCACGCCGGAGTGCGACTCGATCACGGACCTCGTCGCGCACGACAAGGCGGGGGAGCGGATTCTCGAGGCGCTCCTCGCGGCGGCGGAGGTTCGGCTCCACGAGGAGGGCATCAGCGGGCAGGTCTACCTGTTCAAGAACAACACCGATTCTGCCGGCAACTCGTACGGGTGCCACGAGAACTACCTCGTGGCGCGGCAGGGCGAGTTCGCGCGGATGGCCGACCTGCTGATCCCGTTCTTCGTCACTCGGCAGATCTACTGCGGTGCGGGGAAGGTGTTGCACGGGCCCCGCGGGGCGCAGTTCTGCATCGCACAGCGCGCGGAGCACATCTGGGAGGGCGTCTCGAGCGCGACCACGCGTTCGCGGCCGATCATCAACACTCGGGACGAGCCGCACGCCGACGCCGAGCGGTTCCGCCGGCTGCACGTGATCGTCGGCGACTCCAACATGAACGAGTGGACCACGTTCATGAAGGTCGGCATCACGGATCTGGTGCTGCGGATGGTCGAGGCAAACACGGTGATGCGCGACCTTACGCTGGAGAACCCAATCCGTGCGATCCGGGAGATCAGCCACGACGTGACATGCCGAAAGAAGGTCCGTCTGGCGAACGGGCGGGAGCTCACCGCGATCGACGTCCAGGAGGAGTACTTCGAGCGGACGGCGCGCTTCCTCGAACGGCGCGGAACCGATCCTCAGTCCAAACAGCTTTTGGAGGAATGGCGAGACGCGCTCGACGCGTTGACCGACGGCGAGCCGGAGCGACTGATCAGAAAGGTCGACTGGGAGGCGAAGCAGGCCATGATCGATCGCTACCGTGCCCGCCACAGCCTGCCGCTGTCGCATCCACGCATCGCGCTGCTTGACCTGGCTTACCACGACGTCAACCGCGGTCGAGGGCTGTACTACCTATTGGAGCGCGAGGGTCGCGCCGAGCGCGCCGTTACCGAGAAGGAGATACAGCGCGCGATGAGGGAGCCGCCGCAGACGACTCGGGCGAAGCTGCGGGGCGATTTCATCAAGCACGCGAAGCAGAAGCGGCGCGACTACACGGTGGACTGGGTTCACCTGAAGCTGAACGACCAGGCCCAGCGCACGGTGCTCTGCAAGGACCCGTTCCGCGCCGCCGACGAGCGGGTCGAGCAGCTGATCGCCCACATGTAGCGCCTGCCTTCGCGAGAACGGTCATTCGGGCGCGTGCCCGCTCGCATCGGTTCCGTCCTTCCACGAACGAGAGCCCGAAGCCATCCTGGCGGCCAGAACGCCCGCTGCGCCTGCCGACAGGAAGAACGCAGGGTCGTCGCTCGGCGTTCGATCCATCGAGCGGACGGCGACGCCCCGCCGTTCGAGCTCCGCGAGCGCGGGGCGACCGTCCGCCTCGACCAGCTGGTGGCGTTCCTCGAGCCGGCGCGAGCGCAACGCGTTCCACACGGCTTCACGCTGATCGGCTTCGAGCGCCGGAACGGCCACGTTCGCGTTCGCGGCGCACACGTGCTCGAGGATCGTGAGCGAGTGGTGCGACACTCCCCGGTGGCGTTGGCGGGCGTCGGCGAACGAGACGCGGAGTGCGGCCACGGGCCTCCCGCCGAGCGCGGCGGCGGCGTTCAGCGCGTGGCCGTTCGTCAGCGCGCTGACGCCCCACGTCGTCTCGGTCCCGAGATTCCCCGGGCCGTCGGCGACGATGACGACGTCGGCGTGGAGGACGTCAACGGCCGCGATCAGCGCCGTCCAGACGGTGACGGCCTCGAGCTCTCCGCCGAAAGCTTGCCCGCACGTGATCCACCCGTCGAGGAGACCTGCGCTGCGGAGCAACGGGACGAGACGCGAGAACGGGCCCGGCAGCGCTGCGCCGTCGGTCATGACGTACACGACGGTCCGTGCGCCTGCGGCCTTCGCGCCGGCGGCGGCGGGCGCGATCATCGAATGCAGCGGCGCGCACACGACCGGCGTACCGGCGAGACCGCGAGAACCCTCGATCACGTCCCGGTCGGTCTCCTCGACTGCCTTGACCGCCGTCTGCGACGGCGCGTAGCGCAGCTTCATCGTTCGGCCCGTGTCGGACGGGTCGAGCGACGCGCCCTCCACCGCGACGACGAGATGGAATCCACCCGTTCCCAGCTCGAGCTCGACGGCTGTGGTGTTCACGACGACGGTGTCGCCAGCGTCGACCGGTCCGACGAGATCCGGATACGCGAGCGCACGCGCACGCGTGCCGTCGATCTCGACGTCGAGCTCGAGGAGGCCTGCGTGGACGGCGCGAACGTCAACAACCGTGGCGCGCCGCAGGCGAACGCCCCCACGGTGCGCGGACATGCCGGAAGTATGATGCCGCGGCGATGCAGCCGCTGGAGCGCCTGGTCAACCTCGTCGCACTGCTGCTGGAGACGCGAACCCCGCTCACGTTCGAGCAGATCCGCAGCAAGCTCTCCGAGGCGTACGGGCACGAGGACGTGAACTCCGCCAAGCGGATGTTCGAACGCGACAAGGACATCCTCCGCGATATCGGCGTCCCGATCGAGGTGCGGTCGGTCGACGTGTGGGAGGCGGAGCAGGGCTACACGATCCCGCGCGATCGGTACTACCTACCCGAGATCACATTCACCCCTGAGGAGATCTCGGCGTTGCTCGTGGCGGCGCGAACGGGCGGCGATCGCTCCGCGGAGGACGCGGTACGCACGCTCCTGTCCGGCGCGGAGGGCGGGATCATGTCGGCGCTCGCCGGGTCGACGGGCGCGATCGGCGGTGCGCGCGACGCCCGATTGCCCGCCGTGGGCGAGGCCGTCGCATCGCTCCGCCGGATCCGGTTCTCCTACCGCACCGCGCGCGGCGACACGTCGGAGCGGGTCGTCGACGCGTACGGGCTCGTGCTGCGCGGCGGAAGGTGGTACGTGGTGGGGCGTGACGTAGCTCGCGACGAGATCCGCTCGTTCCGGCTGTCTCGCTTCGCCTCCGACGTCGCGGACGAAGGCGACGGGAGCGAGCCACCGGACGGGTTCCGCGCTGCCGACCACGTCCAGGCGGGGCCGTGGGGTCCCGGAGAGGCCAAGACGGCGGCAGTGGTTGCGTTCTCGCCCGAGGTGGCTTGGCTGGCCACCAAGGGGGTGTCGGCCGCCGAAGCCATCGGCACGCGCGAGGACGGCTGGACACTCGTGCGGGTGCCGTGGCAGCCGGGCGAGAGCCTCGCCGGATGGGTCCTCTCCTTCGGCCCGGACGTCGAGGCCCTGGAGCCACCGGAGCTCCGCGACGAGGTCGTGTCGCGGCTGGAGGCGGCGCTTGCCGCGGTCTGACGGCGCCCGCACGGCGCCGAGGAAGGCGTCCGAGCGGCTCCGGCGTCTGCTGGTGGTGGTTCCGTACCTCGTGCGCCACCCGGGGACGCCGGTGGACGAGGCGATGGAGCTGTTCGGCGTGTCGGAGCAGGAATTGCTCGACGACCTCGATCTCCTGTTCGTGTCCGGCCTGCCCCCGTACGGGCCGGGCGACCTGATCGATGTCGACGTGCAGGACGGCCGGATCTGGATCGGCATGGCCGACTACTTCTCACGCCCGCTCCGGCCGATGCGCGCCGAGGCGCTCGCGCTCTACCTCCAGGGGACGGAGCTCGCCGAGACGCCGGGCTTGGAGGAGGCCCCGGCGCTCTCGTCCGCGCTCGACAAGCTGGCCGCGGCGCTCGGGCCGGACGCGCTCGGAGGCCTTCCCGCTCGCGTCGCTGCGACCGCCGGGGGCGAGGTCGAGTGGCTCGAGGATCTGCGCCGCGCGACCACCGAACGCGAACGTCTTCGGATCGAGTACCACGCGCTCTCGACGGCCGAAACGACCGAGCGCGAGATCGACCCGGAGGAGGTCTTCGTCGCCCTCGGGAACTGGTACGTGGCCGCGTGGGATCACCGCTCGGATGCCGAGCGTCTGTTCCGGGCCGACCGCATCCGCTCGGTCGCGCGGACGGGGGAGCGGTTCGAGCCGCGGGGGCTCGAGGGCGCCGGTCGCCCGCTCTACACGCGCGGCGACGAGGACCTCGACGTTCGACTTCGGCTCTCACCAGATGCTCGGTGGGTCGCCGAGTATTACGAAACGACCGCGGTGAGCGAGCTCGACGACGGTGGTCTCGAGATCGCTCTGCCCGCGCGACGCCTCGAGTGGCTCGAACGCCTGCTGTTGCGGCTCGGTGCGGACGCTCAGGTCGTCGAGCCGAAGGAGCTGAAAGACCGGGTCGCGGAGCTCGCTCGCAGGACGCGAAAACGGTACGTCTAGGGTAGCCCGGTTGACCGTTCGCGCGCTCAAGCGAGTCACCCACGCGACCGATACAGCGGTTGACATGACCACCATCCGGACGACATGCCCCCGCTGCGGAGAGGTCGACATGGGACCCGAGTCGATCATGCTGAAGGTCGCTCGCGGCGGGCGCGAGGGTACATACAAGTTCACCTGCCCCACCTGCATGGACGCCGTCGAGAAGCGTGCCGACCGGAAGATCGTCGCGCTCCTGGTGTCGGCCGGCGTCGACGTCGCCGGGCGAGGCGTGCTCACCGAGACGTCGGAACTGTTCGACGAGCCTGAGGACCCGCGCGGGCCGCTCCCGACGGGCCCGGCCCTGACGATCGACGACGTCATCGACTTCCACTTCAAGCTGCAGGACGACAGCTACATCCAGGAGTTCTTCGCCCGGCAGTAAGGGGAGGGCTCGGCTAGCATCGGGCCCGACATGTCCATCCCCGCGATCGTCTGGCTCGTGGTCGCCATGATCACGACCGTCGCCATCGCCGCCGTGCTGATCGGACTCGTCCGGCACGTGAAAGTCCTGGGCCGAGCGCTCGGTCGGTTCCAGAGAGAGGTCGGTCCACTCGTACAGGAGATCTCCGCCCTGGGCGAGGAGGCCGCCGCTCGCTCGGAACGAGCATCGGTTCGGGCGAAGAAGATCGAGTCGGCGCGGAAGCGGTAGGCGATGTTCCAGATCGGTCCCCAGGAGCTGCTCCTGATCCTCGTGGTGGCGCTGGTCGTCGTGGGCCCGCGACGGCTCCCCGAGCTGGGTCGTTCGATCGGCAGGGGCATCCGAGAGATCCGAAAGGCGCAAGAGGAGGTTCGAAAGACGATCCAGGTGAACCTCGACGACGACGGTCGTCCGACGTTCGACGAGTCGCGTGACCGCTCGCAGCCGGGGCCGAACGGGAAGGGAGCGGCGGCGGCCGCGGGAGCTGCCGCGTCGGGCACCGACGACGCGCGCGAGATCTCGCGGACCCTCGGGCGCGGGCTGGCCGAGATCCGTCGCGCCCGCAGGGAGGTCGAGCGCTCGTTCCGCGTCGACATGGACCCACGACCTCCGAGCCGATCGAGCAGACCGGCTTCGAGCGCGACGCCCAAGCGACGCGATGGCGCGGCGGAGACTGTGACGGACCGCACCCAGCAGGTTACGGAGGGCGACGACACCGGCGGCGAACGCGACACGTCACTACCGGAGTAGGTGGTGGCCGGGGTGCGCGTGATCCCCGAGCGGCTCCGGCGGCGCCCGCGGCGGGATCCGGAGGGCTCGATGACGCTCGTCGAGCACCTCGAGGAGCTCCGGTACCGGCTGATCATCGCCGTCGTGGCGATCGCCGTCGGCGCGGTCGTTGGGTGGGCCCTGTTCGACCGCGTTGCCGACCTGCTCCTCGACCCGTACTGCGACTACTACGAATCGATCCCATTCGATCGTCGTCCCACCCCCGAGTGCACGCTGTTCTTCTCCGAGGCGCTCGGCGCAGTGCTGCTGAAGCTGAAGCTGGTCGGGTACCTGGGCCTGTTCATTGCGCTCCCGGTCGTGCTCTACCAGCTGTGGGCGTTCGTCGTTCCCGGGCTCACGAAGCGTGAGCGCCGGCTGGCGATCCCGTTCGTCGTGAGCTCGGTGCTGCTGTTCGCGCTCGGCGCGCTGTTCGCGTACTGGTCGCTGCCGCGGGCACTGGGGTTCCTCCTCGGGTTCGCCGGCCCCGTCGCGTCGCCGCTGCTCACCGGCGATCGGTTCTTCTCGTTCGTCGTGCTGCTCGCCTTCGCGTTCGGCCTGTCGTTCGAGTTCCCGATCGCGCTCGTATTCCTCCAGGCCGCCGGCGTGATCGGCCCCGAGCAGTTGCGTGGATGGCGCCGGACGGCGATCTTGCTCATCTTCGTCTTTGCTGCGGTGATCACACCCAGCGGCGACCCGTACACGCTGCTGGCGATGGCCGTTCCGATGGTCCTGTTCTACGAGGCCGCTATCATCGTTGGCCGGCTCATGAACCGGTAGCGGTCGGCAGAGAGAACGGGACGGCGTGGCGATCAAGGGGAAGAGCAAGAGCCGCGGTACGCGTACGGTCGCCCGCGGGCCGAAGCCCGCGTATGTGCCGGTTCGTACCCCGCTGCTGCGTCGGCGGGGGCTGTGGATCTCGGTCGCGACGGTGGCGGTGTGCGCGCTCGTGGTCGCGCTCGGGGTGGGGTTGATCCAGCAGCGCGAGGACGCCCAGGAGCGCGAACGGACCGACCGCATGGCGACGGCGGTCAATCAGTACCGGGGTCAGATCGATCCCGTGCTCGCGACCGTGGGGCAGCCACAGCCACCGGCGGGGTTCGACGCCTTCCCCGCCCTGGGGGCCACCTTGCCGGTCATCTCGGCGGACGACGCCGACGAAGCGGCATTCGATCAAGCGGAGACGGTTGCCAAGGACAGCGCGTCGTCGGCGAGGAGCGCCGCGAACTCGATCGAGGACGTTCCGGTGGCCGATTCCATCCGAGACCGCGGGTTCTCGCGCGAGTTCGTGGTGTACATGCTCGACTCGCAGAGCGAGCTCGCCCGGGCGATGAAGCTGTACGAGCAGGCGGCTCAGCTCGTCACTTTGGCCATTGGGTTCGACGACCCGTCTGAGCGGCAGGATCTGCTCTCGAGCGCCGACGACCTGTTCGCGGTGGCGGAGGACGCTTTTGCCCGCGGATACGCCGACTACGTCGAGGCGCAAGCGGCTGCCGGCGTCTTCGAGCCCGTGGGGCCGACCGGCTGACCGATGCCCGACGGGATCCTTCTGCTCCACGCGTGGCCGCTCGACGCGCGGATGTGGGAACCGCAGCTTGCCGCGCTCCCGAACGACGTCCGCGTCGTCGCGCCGAATCTGCCGGGATTCGGCGGTTCCGAACCGGCGGGTGCCGTCATGACCATGCGAGCGGCGGCCGAACGGGCGCTCTCGGAGCTCGAACGCGCAGGGATCGACCGAGCGCTCGTGTGTGGACTGTCGATGGGCGGCTACGTCGCCTTCGAGCTGTGGAGGCGTTCCCCGGATCGCGTGCTCGGACTCGTCCTCGCGAACACGCGCGCCGTCGACGACACGCCCGACGCGGCAGATAAGAGGCGGGCGCTGGCCGAACGCCTTCGGGCGGAGGGGAACGTCCTGGCCGACGAGCCGCCCCCGCTCCTCGCCGATGACGCGCCGGCAGAGCTGTTCGAGCGCGTTCGCGCGTGGATCGCCGATCAGACCCCGGAGGCGATCGCCGCCGCGGCGTTGGGGATGGCCGAGCGGCCCGATTCGACACCCGACCTGGCGACGATCGACGTGCCGACCCTGGTGATCACGTCGACCGGAGATCGTCTCATCCCACCCGACGTCTCGTCGGCGATGGCAGAGGAGATCGCCGGCGCCGAGCTCCACGTGCTCGACGGCGCGGGACACCTGTCGAATCTCGAGGCGCCGGGCGAGTTCGACCGGTTGCTCCTCCAGCACGTCCGCGCCTGCGGCCTCGCCTGACGATTCCGCAACCGAGTCTCCGCGGGGCCCGACCGTAGACTCGACCTGTGACTCTCAGGAGCGACGCATGCCATCCGCGCAGGTGACCGATCCGCAGCGCTTCGCTGCGCGGTACCCGTTTGCGCTCGACCCGTTCCAGCTCTCGGCGGTCGAGGCGCTCGCGGAGGGGGAATCGGTGCTCGTGGCCGCGCCGACCGGCTCCGGCAAGACGGTCGTCGCCGAGTACGCGGTCGAGCGCGCACTCGAGAAAGAGGGCAAGTGCTTCTACACGACGCCGTTGAAGGCGCTCTCGAACCAGAAGTTCGGCGACCTGGTCGCTCGATACGGCGCCGCGAAGGTGGGCTTGCTCACCGGGGACAACACGATCAACGGTGAGGCGCCCGTCGTCGTCATGACCACCGAGGTGCTGCGGAACATGCTGTACGAGCGAAGCGACACGCTGGACGGCCTGATCTCGGTGGTGATGGACGAGGTGCACTACCTCCAGGACCCGTACCGCGGCGCCGTATGGGAGGAGGTCCTGATCCACCTTCCGTTGTCGGTCTCGGTCGTGTGTCTGTCGGCGACGATCTCCAACGCAGAGGAGTTCGGCGAGTGGATCGGAACGCTCCGCGGCCCGACCCGCGTGGTCATCGAGGAGCGACGGCCGGTCCCCCTCGAGCACCACTACCTGGTGGGCCACGACCTGCACCCGATGCACGTCGACCAGGACGGGCAGCCGATGCCGAACCCGTACCTCATCTCGCTCGACCGCGAGGAGGTCCGATACAAGACGTACTACCGGCGTGGTTCGTCCACGCTGCAGCACCACCGGATCCCTCGTCCGCGTGAAGGCCATCGCCGCGTCTACGTCCCCAAGCGCGAGGAGGTCGCCGACGTGCTCGCCGAGAGCGCGATGCTCCCGGCGATCTACTTCGTGTTCAGTCGGGCGGGGTGCGATCGGAGCGTCGAGTGGCTCATGGCAGCGGGCATCAGGCTGACGACATACGAGGAGGCCGGGCGCATCCGCGAGTTCGCCGAGATGCGGGCCGCGTGGATGGACGAGCAAGACCTCAAGACGCTCGGCTTCTACGAGTTCCAAGACGCGCTCGCCGCCGGGATCGCGGCGCACCATGCCGGGATGCTTCCGGTGTTCAAGGAGACCGTCGAGGAGCTTTTCGAGGCCGGTCTGGTGAAGATCGTGTTCGCCACCGAGACGCTGTCGCTCGGCATCAACATGCCCGCGAAGTCGGTGGTGATCGAGGACCTGTGGAAGTTCCAGGGCGAGCGTCACGAGCTGCTCACACCTGGTGAGTACACGCAGCTGACGGGTCGCGCGGGACGCCGCGGCATCGACCAGCTCGGCCACGCCATCGTGGTGCTCCAGCGGAACGTGCCGTTCGAGCGCGTGGCGTCACTCGCCTCGACGCGGACCTACGAGCTCACATCGTCGTTTCGACCCTCGTACAACATGGCCGTGAACCTCGTGCGGAACTACGTGCGCGAGGAAGCGCACCACCTGCTGAACTCGTCGTTCGCGCAGTTCCTGGCCGACCGGGGAGTCGTGGCCCTCGAGCGACAGCTGGAGCGCGACAGGGCCTACCTCTCGGGCTATCGCGAGCAGATGCGGTGCGACCGAGGCGACTTCGAGGAGTACTGGCGCCTGCGCGAACGGGCCGAGCGGATCCGAGAGGACGCCCGGAAAGGACGCGATCGAACGCGCGCCGACGCGGTTCGAGAGGCGCTCGGGAAGCTGCGACCGGGCGACGTGATCTTCGTGCCCAGGGCGAAGCGCCGCGGGCTCGCCGCGGTGCTCTCGAACCGCGACGGTCGGCTGACCGTGCTCTCGCAGGACCGGAAGTTCTTCCGCGTGTCGCCACGGGATTTCGAGGAGCCGCCGGTGTCGCTGACGCGCATCCCGCTGCCGCGGTCGGGGAGCGCGCGGAGCGCTCGGTACCGCCGCGACCTCGCGGCGCGCCTCGTGGCGCTCGACGTCCGGGCGCCGCGCCGGCCTCGCGGTGGTGTCGACGCTCGCGTCGAGCGGGAGGCCGCACGGTTCGAACGGCAGGCGGAGGAACATCCCTGCCATGCCTGTCCGGACCGCCCTACGCACGAGCGATGGGCGCGGCCTGAGGAACATCCCTGCCATGCCTGTCCGGACCGCCCGACGCACGAGCGCTGGGCGCGCCGCGCGAGCGACCTCGAGGCGCAGGTCCGGGGGATCGAGCGGCGCATCAAGACGCGCACCGAGACGCTGGCCCGGCAGTTCGAACGTGTCCTCGCCGTGCTCACGGAATTGGGGTACGTGAAGGACTTCTCGATCCTGCCCAAGGGTCGCTCGCTCGCTCGGATCTACGGAGAGGGTGACGTCCTGGTCGCCGAGCTGCTGGCCGACGGGCTGCTCGAAGGACTCACGCCCTCCGAGACCACCGCGCTCGTATCGACGATCGTGTACGAGTCGAGGGAGCGCGTTCCGCGACAGGGCGAGCTCCCCACCGCCGCGACGGTCGAGCGCTACACCCGGCTCACAGGGATCTACCGGCGCGTTCGGCGCGCCGAGGACTCGCACAACGTCGAGCTGATCCGGGAGCTCGACGACGGGTTCGCCTCGCCCGTGCACCGGTGGGCCGAAGGTGAGCCCCTGGAGGCGGCGCTCCGCGAGACGGGGATGGCGCCCGGTGACTTCGTGCGGAACTGCAAGCAGCTGCTCGACCTCCTCCGGCAGATCGAGGACGTCGCGGAGGGGGAACAGGCCGACGTGGCTCGGAAGGCGCGCGAGGCGGTCAACCGGGGCGTCGTGGCGTACACCGGCGTCTAGGGAGGCGGGGGGGTCGGGGGGCTCAAGAAGCGAGCGCGAACGCGCGAGCGTAGCCCCCGACGGAAGCCGAATAGGATTTCGCGCCGTATGGCGTCCCCCTTCGGCGAGCTCACCGTCCTCGTCAACCCGCATGCCGGCCGGCGGCACGTGGGGGAGGAGATCCCCGAGCTCGAGCGCAACCTGCAGTCGCGGGGCCTCGCGTACCGGCTCGTGCGGACGGAGGGGCCCGGCGACGCGACCCGTCTGGCGCGTGAGGCGCTCCGGAGCGCTCGCGCGGACGGAGGGGCCCGGCGACGCGACCCGTCTGGCGCGTGAGGCGCTCCGGAACGGAGGACGGTTCATCGTCGCCTGCGGAGGCGACGGGACGGTGCACGAGGTCGTGAACGGCATGCTCGAGGACGGCAAGCCCATCGTGGATGACGCGGTCCTCGGCGTGGTGGCCGCCGGGAGCGGGAGCGATTTCATCCGAACGTTCGGTCTTCCCGGCGACGTCCCGCGCGCGTGCCAGCACCTCGTGGGCGACAACACGTACCCGCTCGACGTCGGCAAGATCACGTACACATCGAACGGTTCGTCCGGGACGCGGCTGTTCGCGAACGTCGCCGAGGCGGGTCTCGGCGCGGCGGTGGTGGCGCGAGCGGAGCGGATGTCGCCCCGGCTCGGGCAGTCGAAGTACTTCTTCGGGTTCTGGCTCACGCTGCCGCGATTCAAGATGGCGACGGTGACCGTCCGTGCCGATCGCAGGTCGTACGAAGGCCCGGCGTATCTGATCGTCGTCGGCAACGCCCAGTACAACGGAGGCGGGATGAAGGTCTCGCCGCGTTCGTACCCGGGGGACGGGGTCCTCGACGTGCTGGTGTTCAAGGGACCGAAGTCCGACTCGTTCACGATGATCCCCAAGGTCTATCGGGGCGAGCACGTCCCGCACGATCACGTCGAGGAGTTCCGCGTGAAGCGCGAACTGGTGATCGAGGCCGACCGGCCGCTGCCGATCGAGGCGGACGGTGAGGTCCTGGGGACGACCCCGGCGACCTTCGAGGTCATCCCGCACCCGATCCGGTTGAAGCTGTGAACAGGTACGCGGACCGGCGAACGCGCGCGCTCAGTGCCGCCGAGGACGCGGAGCTGGCCGGTCTGCTCGTTGCGCCGGGCGCCGATCTCATGTACCTCGTCGGTCACGATCCGCCGCCGCTGGAGCGGCTCACGTTGCTGCTCCTCGCGTCGGGACGCGATCCCGTGCTGGTCGTTCCGGAGCTCGAACGGCCCGCCGCCGAGCGGGCCCCCGGCATCGACGGCGTCGAGCTCGTGAGCTGGCGCGACGGCGACGATCCGTACGAGCTCGTGGCGCGCATCCTTCGCGCGGGGCGCTACGCGATCAGCGACGGGGCGTGGGCGTCGCACCTGCTGGCGCTGGAGCACGCGACCGCCGATTGCCTGTTCGTCGCGGCGGGGCGGGCGCTGCCGCTGCTCCGCGCGGTGAAGGACGAGGACGAGATCGCCAGGCTGCGTTCGGCCGCGCAGGGCGCCGACGCGACGTTCGCTCGGATCGTGTCACTGCCGTTCGCGGGCAGGCGCGAGGTCGACATGGCCGCCGACCTCGATCGCCTTCTCCGTGAGCACGGTCACGAGCGGGTCGAGTTCACGATCGTCGCAGGCGGACCGAACGGCGCGTCGCCGCACCACGGAGCGGGCGAGCGCGTGATTATGCCCGGCGACGCGGTGGTGCTTGACTTCGGCGGCGTCGCGAACGGCTACTGCTCCGACATCACGAGGACGGTGTTCGTCGGCGAGCCCGGCGAGGAGGAGCTACGCGTCTACGAGGTCGTCGCCTCGGCGCAGCAGGCAGCGTTCGAGGCCGTTCGGCCGGGCGCCCTGTGCCAGGACGTCGACCGGGCGGCGCGAGCGGTCATCACCAACGCCGGCTACGGCGAACGCTTCATCCACCGAACGGGGC
The DNA here is from genome assembly GCA_937881155.1 of uncultured bacterium. Lineage (GTDB taxonomy): Bacteria > Actinomycetota > UBA4738 > UBA4738 > HRBIN12 > CALGFI01. Next base: position 13,525 of record CALGFI010000180.1, read on the forward strand.
ACGGCATCGGGCTCGAGATCCACGAGCCGCCGTACATCGTCGAGGGGAACGAGACACCACTCGAGCCGGGTATGACGTTCTCGGACGAACCGGGGGTCTATCTCGCCGGTCGCTTCGGCGTTCGCATCGAGGACCAGGTCGTCGTCACACAAGACGGCGCCGAGCGGCTGAACCAGGCGAGCAGGGAACCGACGGTCGTCGGCTAGGTACGCGGACGGACCTGCGTCCCCGCTGCTGTGTCCATCACCTCGAGACCCATGCCCTGGAGCCGGTCGCGGAGCTCGTCGCTCTTGGCGTAGTCCTTGGAGGCTCGAGCCTCGTCGCGCTCGGCGACGAGGGCGCGCATCTCGTCGGTCGGCTCCCATCGTTCGCGCGCTTCGCGCAACAGGTCCAGTGCCAGAACGTCGTCCCACGTCGAGAGCAGGGCGACCTTCTCGCCACCCGGTAGCTTCGACGCTACGGTCTCGTTCAGCACGACGAGCGCGCGCGGCATGTCGAGGTCGTCCGCGACCGCCTCGCGGAACCGTTCATCGAGCTCGCGCGCGGGCTCCGATAGCTCCGCTGCCGCGTCACCCCATGATGCGACCCGGCGGCGGAGGTCGGCCAGCCGACGATTCTGGCCCTCGAGCGCCTCCCAGCTGAAGTCCATCTCGCTGCGGTATCGGGTTCCCAAGCACAGCATCCGAAACGCGAGCGGGTCGATGCCCTGTTCGACGAGATCCGTGACGCGATAGACGTTCTTCGCGGACTTCGCCATCTTCGCCCCGCTCATCTGGAGGAATCCGCCGTGCGCCCAGATCGAGACAACCTGGTGACCGACCGCGCCCTCGGACTGGGCGATCTCGTCCTCGTGGTGCGGGAACTTGTTGTCGTTGCCTCCCGTGTGGATGTCGAAGCGTTCGCCCAGATGCTTCATCGACATCGCCGAGCACTCGATGTGCCACCCGGGGAACCCGTCACCCCACGGGCTCGGCCATTTCAGCGCGCGGTTCGGCCCCGCCTTCTTCCACAGCGCGAAGTCCTCGGGATGCCGCTTCGCGGGATCGACGGCCACCTCCTGCCGGTGACCCGCTCGAAGCTGAGCCAGCGTGTTCCCCGACAGCTTCCCGTAGCCGGGGAAGGTCGTGACGTCGTAGTACACCGTGCCGTCGACCTCGTACGCGTGTCCCTTGTCGATGAGGATCTTGATGAGATCGATCATCTCGTCGATGTGCTGCGTCGCGCGCGGGTACAGGTCGGCGCGCTCGATCCCGACGAGGTCAGAATCCTCGAGGAACGCGTTCGTGTACTTTTCGGCGATCTCGGTGGCAGAGAGGCCTTCGTCGGCCTCGGCCAGCTCCATCTTGTCGCGGCCCGTGTCGGAGACCTCGTCGGTCATGTGCCCGACATCGGTGATGTTCATGATCCACTGCACGTTCCTGCCCTCGAACCGCAGCGCGCGGCGGATCAGGTCGCCGAGCATGAACGACCGCATGTTGCCGATGTGGATGTACCGGTACACGGTCGGTCCGCAGGAGTAGATCTTCACGGTCTCCCCGTCCACGGGGGAGACCTCGATCAGCTCACGCGAGAGCGAATCGAACAGGCGCACGGTCATCCAGCATAGCGACGGTCAGACCGGCGACGGGAACGGCTCCGCCGGTCGCTACGACGGTGGGGGAGGAGGCGTCGGCGACCGCTGGCCGTTTCCGCCCTGACCGTCTCCCTGCGTGCTGCC
>CALGFI010000181.1 GCA_937881155.1 uncultured bacterium
GAGCCGGAGAGGGGATTCGAACCCCTGACCCCCTCCTTACCATGGAGGTGCTCTGCCGACTGAGCTACTCCGGCGGAGCGGCCATGATAGCGAGGTGGTGGGCAGGATCGACGATCGCTCGAGCGTGTCGCGGCTGATGGCGCTCGTGCTGGCGTTCGCCGCGGTGGCGTGCGCGGACGCGTCCGCGCCCGGCGAGAGCGCGGCGGAGCGCCCGCGGGTCGTGATCGAGGCGGCCGATGGACCCGTCTCCGTCGACGTGGAGGTCGCCGACGAGGGGTTCGAACGACGCGCCGGTCTCATGGGCCGAACGAACCTCCCCGCCGACGCCGGGATGGCGTTCCTGTTTCCCGAACCGACCGCCGGCTCGTTCTGGATGAAGGACACGCTCATCCCGCTCTCGATCGCCTTCTGGAACGAGAGCGGTGCGATCGTTGCGATCCTCGACATGGAACCGTGTCCCGACGACGAGTGTCCGTCGTACGACCCCGGAGTCGACTTCGTCGGTGCGCTCGAGGTGAACCAGGGATTCTTCGACGAGCACCGTATCGACGTCGGCGATCGCGTTCGACTGGTGGGCGGCGTCCCGTCATGAGCGACGGCTGTCTGCTCTGCCGCGCCGACCACGTCACCACGTGGCACTTCGAGGACGACGAGTGCTGGGTGGCCGACTGTCTGGTGTGCGCGACGCCGATGATCGTGTGGCGAACGCACGGGATCCCCGACGACGACGATGAGCGGCGACTCCGAACGCGCCTGGAGCAGATCGCGGCCGAGCGCTACCCGGAGGGGTTCTGGATCGACGACGAGCGACGGCGCATCCCCGACCACTGGCACGCGCACGCCCGTCCTGCCGGCGGGTTCTTCGACCCCGCGAGCGAGTTGTACGACCGGTTCGGTTGACACGACGTGGACGCGATGAATCTTCGCTCCGAGGTCTCGAAGGTCAACTGGTACCACTCGATCCCACTCGGCGACGGCGTCGTGACTCCCGGGGTCGACGACACGCCTTCACGACTCTCGAAGATCCACATGCCCGACGACCTGTCGGGCAAGACCGTCCTCGACGTCGGGGCGTGGGACGGGTTCTTCTCGTTCGAGGCCGAACGGCGGGGCGCTTCGCGCGTGCTCGCCACCGACTCGTTCTCCTGGACCGGCGAGGGGTGGGGGACGAAGGACGGGTTCGAGCTGGCACGCCGCGCGCTCGGATCGCGGGTCGAGGACCGCGAGCTCGACGTGCTCGATCTCTCTCCCGAAACCGTCGGCGTGTTCGACGTCGTGTTCTTCCTCGGCGTGCTGTACCACATGAAGCATCCGCTGCTCGCGCTGGAGCGCGTCTTCTCGGTGACCCGGGAGTTGTTGATCATGAGCACGTTCGTGGACGCAACGTGGACACGCCGGCCGGCCGCCGCGTTCTACCCCCGCGCGGAGGCGAACAGCGACCCGACCAACTGGTGGGGGCCCAACCCAGGAGCGGTCGTGGCGATGCTGGAGACGGCCGGGTTCACGCGAGTGGACGTCGTCGACGGGCCGACGCCGTTGCGAAGCCGGCTCAAGGTGGGCATCCGTCGCCGCCTGGGCGGGGGCGCGCCGATCCTCCCGACCTTGTGGCAGGGGGCAATCGTGTGTCACGCCCGCCCGTAGTCGACCGGCGATTGCTGTCGCTACGCAGTCGTTCGCGGACGTACTGTCGCGCGGTGGGCCGTGCCGTGGGAGGATGGGACGCGCCGATCCGTCCACATGCTCGACGCGCATGACCGATACCTCCCCTCCACATCGAGACACACCGCTCCCGGCGGGCACCGTCGCCCCCGATTTCGAGCTGCCGTCGACGCCCGACCAGAAGGTGATGCTGTCCGACTTCCGCGGACAGCCGGTCATCCTGGTCTTCTATCCCGAGGACTGGAGCCCGGTGTGCTCTGATCAGCTGGGGCTGTATCAGGCCGTCTTCCCAGAGTTCCAGAAGCACAACGCGAGGCTTCTCGCGATCTCGGTCGACAGCGCGTGGAGCCACCTGGCGTTCGCCAAAGACCGGAACCTGCACTTCCCCCTGTTGTCGGACTTCGAGCCGAAAGGAAGGGTCTCCCGCGCGTACCACGCCTATCGGTCCGGGGATGGCACGAGTGCGCGTGCGTTGTTCGTGCTCGATGCCGACGGAGTCATCCGGTGGAGCTACCTCTCGCCGGTCGGCGTGAACCCTGGCGCGGACGGCATCCTCCGCGCGCTCGAGGAGATCGACGGGAAGGAGACGTCGTGAGCCAGACTCAGTGGGAAGCCGCGCTCGTCAGTCCGGTCGACAGGACCCGTGATCACATCCAGGGGTCGGCGGGGGCGCCGGTGACGCTCGTCCAGTACGGCGACTACGAGTGTCCGTACTGCGGGGAGGCGTACCCGATCATCAAGGAGATACAGGCACGCATGGGAGATCGTCTCCGCTTCGTGTTTCGCAACTTCCCGATCTCGACTTCACACCCTCACGCGGAGCACGCGGCCGAGGCCGCGGAAGCCGCGGATGCGCAGGGGAGGTTCTGGGAGATGCACGACCTGTTGTACGAGCGCCAGCGGCACCTGACGGATCAGGATCTCCACTTGTACGCCGAAGAGCTCGGGCTTGACGTCGAGCGGTTCGACAAGGAGATGGAGGAGAACCTGCACGCCCCTCGCGTGTACGAGGACTTCATGAGCGGCGTGCGGAGTGGGGTCAACGGGACGCCGACCTTCTACATCGACGGTGTCCGTCACGACGACTCATATGAGCGCGACGTCCTGCTCGACGCGCTCGAGCGGGCGGCAGCAGCTAGTCCTCGCTAGAAGGAGGGAGCAACGGTGAGCGTGACCCAGGACGACTCGGAGCGTGCCGTCTCCGAGCGCCAGCGAGTGAGCGCCGTCGCGGATCCGCGTGCCCGTGCGTTCCTTCGGCGGGCGGATCCGGTCCTGGCGAGGCTGATCGATGAGCGGCCGGACTTCCGTCCCCGCGCCTGGATGAACGAGCTTCCTCCGCTCGACTCGTTCGGAACGCTGATCTTCCAGGTGGCCGGCCAACAGCTCTCGGTCCGGGCGACGCGCGCCATCCTCTCGCGTCTGGAGGCGCACTTCGGAGGACGACTCCCGTCGGCCGCGGAGCTGCTGGCGACGGATCCGCAGGTGCTTCGAGAGAGCGGTCTTTCGCTGCGAAAGGGCGCGACGCTCCGTGCGCTCGCCGAGCGCTTCGTCGACGGACGACTGAGCGACGAAGCCTTCGCGCGCATGTCCGACGGCGAGGTCGAGGCGGCGTTGACCGAGGTCCCCGGAATCGGGCCGTGGACGGCGCACGGCTTCCTGCTCGTGGCGCTGGACCGCCCCGACGTCTTCCTCCCGGGGGACATCGCGCTTCGCCGCGCCATCCAGCGGGCCTACGGGTTCGACCACGTCCCGTCGGAAGACGAAATGATGCGGCTGGCGGATCGTTGGCGACCGTACCGGAGCCTGGCGGTGAGCTACCTGTTCGCGTCGGAGTACGAAATTGGATCGCGAGACAGCGCGGTGACCTGATCCACCGTCGTGGACCGACACGACGGACTGTCGGTCGACTGACTGCGGCGCTCGCGCCATGATGCGCTCGATGGGTCAACCGCAAACGGGAATCTTCGCGCTCGGAACCGCGTCCCACGCCTATCTCGAGTTCGACGCGGACGGCGATGCGGGCGAAGCGCTCGTACGAGCCGTCGCCAGCCTGCGCGAACCGCGAACGACGATGGGTGGCGTCAACCTCGTCGCGGGCTTCCGACCAGAGCTCTGGCGCAGCAGCGCACCCGACGATGCCCCGCAGGCAGTCGGTTTCGACGAGGAGATCGTCGGCGTCGACGCATACACGATGCCGGCCACTCAACACGACGCGATGCTCTGGCTGTCTGGCAGCGCGTACGACGTCGTCTTCGACACCGCTCGTGCCGCGATCGCGGAACTCGAGCCGCTCGCCGCGGTCGCGGGAGGAAACCTCCAGCTGGCCGTACCACCACGACCGCGACCTCACCGGCTTCATCGACGGCACCGAGAACCCGACATTGCTCGACGCGCCCGATGTCGTGCTGATCCCCGACGGCAGCCCGGGCGCTGGCGGGACGATCCTGCTTCTGCAGAAGTGGATCCACGACTCGCAGGCGTGGGAGTCGCTCTCCGTAGAGAAGCAGGAGCTCGTGATCGGGCGCCGCAGGTCCGACAGCATCGAGCTCGACGCCAAGCCGGATGACTCGCACGTCGCGATCACCGACCAGGATCGCTTCGGGAAGATCTTTCGGCGGAACATGCCGTTCGGCACGGTGACCGTCCACGGCACGATGTTCGTTGGCTTCAGCGCCGACCAGCAGCGGCTCGTCGCGATGCTCGAGAGCATGGCCGGCCTCGCGAGCGGCACACGGGATGCGTTGACCGCGTTCGTGCGGCCCGTCACCGGCGCGTACTACGTCGTGCCGTCGAGCGACGCGCTTCGTCGCTGGGTCGCGGACGAGTCAGACGATCGGCTCTGACCCCGCGAAGCCCGGCATCAATGCTGCACCCGGCGGATGAGTGTTGAGAACGCCCGGGTGGGAGGGGGAGGATTCGAACCTCCGTAGGCTTCGCCGGCGATTTTACAGACCGCTCCCTTTGGCCGCTCGGGCACCCTCCCGGGAACAATGACGAGGATAGCAAGCGTTGCAGGCCCGGGCGCCGATTGCGCGCCCCCACGCAGGAATGACGAGCGCGCGGCTTCGTAAGATGGGCCGCATGGCGAAGACGGACTTCTCGTTCGACATCGTGTCGCAGGTCTCGATGCCC
>CALGFI010000182.1 GCA_937881155.1 uncultured bacterium
TCGACGCGTTCTGGTCGTCCGTCTGGGAGTTCTTTGCGATCCGGGCGCACGAGCCCTTCACATCGGTTTTGAGCGAGCGCCACATGCCCGGCGCTCGGTGGTTCGAGGGCGCGAGAGTCAACTACGCGGAGAACGCGCTGGCGGGTCCCGACGATCGGCCGGCGATCCTTTTCCGGCGCGAGGACGGGTTCGCGCTCGACGTCACGCGCGTTGAGCTCGCCGAGCGCGTGGCGGCGGCTGCGGCGGGGCTGCGTCGGCTGGGGGTGCGTCCGGGCGACCGTGTGGCGGCATACCTGCCGAACTGTCTCGAGGCGGCGATCGGATTCCTCGCGGCCGCGAGCATCGGCGCCGTCTGGTCGTCGTGCTCGCCGGACTTCGGGCCTCGGGCGATCGTGGACCGATTCCGCCAGATCGAACCCAAGGTGCTGCTCGCCGTCGACGGCTATCGCTATGGCGGGCGCGAGCAGGACAGGCTCTCCGTGGTGACGGACGTCGCGCGCGAGCTGCCCGGTCTCGAGCATGTCGTGATCGTTCCGTCCCTCCGCGACGATCCCGACCTCCGCGACGTACCTGCGGCAAGGCGCTGGGCGGACGTGATGTCGGAGCCGGCGTCGCTGGTGTTCGAGCCGGTCGCGTTCGACCACCCGCTTTGGGTCCTGTACTCGTCCGGAACCACGGGCCTGCCGAAAGCGATGGTGCACGGGCACGGCGGGATCCTGCTCGAGCACCTGAAGTCGCTCTCGCTGCACCTCGACCTGGGGCCGGACGACCGGTTCTTCTGGTTCACCACGACGGGGTGGATGATGTGGAACTTCCTGCTCGGCGGTCTGCTGGTCGGCTCGACCATCGTGCTCTACGACGGCGCGCCGGCGCATCCGGGACTCGGTGCGCTGTGGCGGCTCGCCGCGGAGACCGGCATCACGTACTTCGGGACGAGCGCGCCGTATCTGCACGCGTGCATGAAGCGGGGGCTCGATCCGAAGACGATCGCCGACCTCGCCGCGTTGCGGGCGATCGGCTCGACGGGGTCGCCGCTCTCGCCGGAAGGCTTCGCGTGGGTGTACGACGCGGTCGGTTCGGACCTGTGGCTGGGATCGATCAGCGGCGGCACGGATCTCTGCACCGCGTTCGTCGGATCCTGTCCACTCCTTCCCGTGTACACCGGCGAGATCCAGTGCCGGTGTCTCGGTGCGAAGGTGGAGGCGTTCGACACCGAGGGCCGATCCGTGATCGATGAGGTGGGCGAGCTCGTGATCACCGAACCCATGCCGTCGATGCCGACCTCGTTCTGGGACGACGCGGACGGCACGCGCTACCGCGACAGCTACTTCGACGTGTACCCAGGCGTGTGGCGCCACGGCGACTGGATCAAGATCACCGAACGGGGCAGCTGCGTCATCTACGGCCGTTCGGACGCCACGCTGAATCGTGAGGGTGTTCGCGTCGGCACCTCGGAGCTGTATCGCGTCGTCGAAGCGCTCCCCGAGATCCGCGAGAGCCTCGTGGTCGATACCGGCGAGCTCGGCGTCGACGGCGAGCTCGTTCTGTTCGTGGTCCTGGATGAGGGCCGCGACCTGGACGAGGCGCTTCGCGCACGGCTCATGAACGAGATCCGAACGCAGCTATCGCCGCGACACGTCCCCAACGAGATCATCCCGGTGCCCGACATCCCCAAGACGCTGAGCGGCAAGCGACTCGAGGTGCCGGTCAAGCGGATCCTGCTCGGCGCGAACGCCGAAGACGTGGCGAGCCCCGACGCGCTCGCCAACCCCGAGGCGCTCCGCGCGTTCGCCGAGTTCGGCCGCGCGCGCAGGAAGCGCTGAATCAGTTCGACGCCATGGTGAGCGCCATCAGCGCCTTGCCCGTGTGCATGCGGTTCTCTGCCTCGTCGTAGACGACGGAGTTCGGCCCGTCGATCACCTCGTCCGTCACCTCGAAGCCCCTGTCGGCGGGTAGACAGTGCATGTAGAGCGCGTCGTCGTTCGCCAGGGACATCCTTCGCGAGTCGCAGATCCAGTCCGTGTACCGCTTCGCATCGGCGAGCGCGGCGACCTCGTCGGTGAACAGATCGAGCCGTCCCCACGACTTGGGGTACACGACGTCGGCACCATCGAACGCAGCGTCCATGTCGTTGGTTTCCCTGATCGAGCCGCCGCCCGCAGCGGCCGCTTCCTCGGCGCGAGCGCGGACCTCCGGCATCAGGTCGAACCCCGGTGGATGCGCAAGCACGACGTCCACCCCGAACCGGGGCAGGAGCGAGATGAGGCCCTGAGGAACGCTCAGCGGCTTCGCGTAGCTCGGCGCGTACGCCCACGACACCGCGACGCGAAGACCGCGAAGCTCCTCGCCGCGCTTCTCGCGGATCGTCATCAGGTCCGCGAGCGTCTGCGTGGGATGGTCGACGTCGCACTGCAGGTTGATCACGGGGACCTCCGCCCAACGCGCAACCTCGCGCATGAACGCGTTCCCCTCGTACGGGATGAGGTCGTGACGGATCGCCAGACCGTGGCCGTAGCGCGACAGGATGATGCCCATGTCCTTGGGGCTCTCGCCGTGCGCGACCTGCGTCTTGTCGGCATCGAGGAAGTGCGCGTGTCCGCCGAGCTGCGTCATGCCGGCCTCGAAGGCGTTCCGCGTCCGGGTGCTCTTGTCGAAGAACAGCATGAACAGCGTCTTGTCCGGTAGCAGGCGATGAGGGTCCCCTCGCGTGAACCTCTCCTTCAGCTCGCCGGCGAGCCCGATCGACTCGTCGATCTCCTCCGTGGTCCAGTCGAGGGTCTCGATGTAGTCGCGTCCCCGGAGGGTCTTCCTGTCCACTGATGGCTACTCCTTGGGCGTCAGGGATTCCTGTCCGAGCTCGACGCCGAAGTACTTCGGCACGGCTTCCTGGCCCGGCACGTCGGGGACGGGGGGCCACGCGTCGCGCCGCGCCGGCCCGCGGAGCCCGACGACGTCATCCGGCTGCACGGGGGCCCGGTTGAGCTCTTGCCCCGTCGCATCGCGGATCGCAGCGACCACCGCGGCCGTGGAGACGATCGTCGAGGTCTCGCCCACGCCCTTCGCGCCGAAGGGGACGCCGGGCTCGGGATCCTCGACGATCCTCGTCTCGACCGGCGGCATGTCGAGCGTCGTCGGGATCAGGTAGTCGGTGAACGAGGCGTTCGCGATCGCTCCGTCGCGCAGCTGGATTTCCTCCATCACGGCAAGGCCGAGCCCCTGCGCGCTGCCGCCCTCGCTCTGTCCCTCGACCCCCTGGGGGTTGATCGACCTGCCAGCGTCGAGCGCCGAGGCGAGCTGCACGACCTTGACCAGACCGAGCTCTGTATCCACGTCGACGACCGCGCGCTGCGCGCCGAACGTGAACATCACGTGGATGTCGCCCTGCCCCTTGTCGTCGAATTCGGTCGTGTCGCGGTGGTGGAACGTTCGCGTCGCGACGATCGGTTCGGCGAGCAGATCCCCCACGTCGGCGACCGGCACGCCGCCCGCGAGCACCTGACCGTCCCCAAGCGACAGCTCACCTTCGGGTTGGACGTGCGCGATGGCCCTGGCGAAGAGCTCCTCGGCGACCGCGCGACAGGCAAGCTGTACCGCTCCCCCGCCCATGAACGTCTGACGCGACGCCGACGTCGATCCGGCCGAGTCGACCTCGGTATCGGCGGCGTGCAGGACGACGTCGTCGATGCCGAGCTCCGTCCGCGCGACCTGCGTGACGATCGTCGAGAACCCCTGGCCGCACTCGACGCCCGCGGTATGGATGACCGCGACGGGGCCGTCCTCGCCCGCCGAGAGCGTCACCCGGGCCTGGTGGAAGTCGTCGTAGCCGGCGCTGTACGCGACGTTCTTGTAGCCCACGGCAAACCCGACGCCGCGTTTCATCCCCTCTCCGTGGCCGACGTTGCCGGCGCCACCGGGGAACGTCATGGGATCGCGCATGCGAGGCGGGTCGGGTCCGGGCGGCACCGGAGCGTCTCGCGCCGCCTCGATCACCTCGCGCAACGGTGCGCTTCCCCGGATGACCTGCCCCGTCGGCAGCACCGATCCGGGCGAGACGGCATTCCGCAGCCGCAGCTCGATCGGATCGAGGCCGAGCTCGAGCGCGAGCTTGTCCAGGTTCGCCTCGTGCGCGAAGCACACCTGCGGCGCGCCGAATCCCCGCATCGCGCCGCACGGCGGGTTGTTCGTGTACACGGCCGTTCCCTCGAGGAGCGCGTTCGGCACCTCGTACGGCCCGGTCATGAACGAGGTCGCGTTGGCGATGACGGCGCTCGAAGACGATGCGAACGCGCCGCCGTCGATCAGGATGCGCCCGAGTACGGCGACGAGCCTGCCGTCACGATCGGCGCCGGTGCGGAGCCACACGCGCGAGGGATGACGGTGGACGTGGCCGAGGAACGACTCCGCACGCCCGTACGACATCTTCACCGGGCGCCCCGTGTACAGGGCGAGCATGCAGGCGTGGATCTGCATGTGGACGTCCTCCCGGCTGCCGAACGCCCCTCCCACACCGCCGAGCGTCATCCGCACCTTGTCCTCGGGAAGGCCGAGCGTCGGCGCGATCTGGCGTCGGTCGACGTGAAGCCATTGCGTCGAGACGATCAGTTCGATCCCGCCGTCCTCCGCGGGGATGGCCAGACCCGCCTCCGGACCGAGCGCGGCCTGATCCTGCATCCCGGTCTCGTAGTACCCCTCCACCCACACCTCGGCCTCGGTGTCTGGATCGCCGTGCTCGATGCGGAGGTGCCGGAGCACGTTTCCCCAGTCGTGAAGCTTCGGCGCGGACGGATCGAGCGCGTGCTCCATGTCGAGCACCGGCTCGAGGACCTCGTACCGAACGCGCACCTTGTCGGCGGCGCGCTTGGCGAGCTCGAGCGTCTCGGCGGCGACGACGGCGACGGGCTGCCCCACGTAGAGCACACGATCGTCGGCGAGCACCGGCTGGTCGGCGAACTCGAGTCCGTACGTCTTCTTCCCTCGAACGTCGTCGTGCGTCAGCACCGCGTGAACGCCGGGGCTCGTGACCGCGTCGGCGATGTCGATGGACTCGATGCGCGCGTGCGGGTGGGGACTTCGAACCGTCGCGCCCCACAGCATCCGGTCGTGCCACAGATCGCTGCCGTACGCGAAGGCGCCGGTCACCTTGGGGACGCCGTCGACCCGGCGAAGGCTCTCGCCGACGGTTCCACGGGTGCGTTCGAGCGTTCGGCCGCTCATGCGTTGCTCGCAATCCGTTGCGCTACCCGGCGCCCCTCCCGTGCGATCTCGTCCTCGTCGGCCGCGGCCAGACGCCCATCCCGAACGACGAACCGTCCCTCGACCAGCAGGTGACGCGCGCGTTGCGTTCGACCCATCAACAGACCGGCGACGACGTCCGACGCACCAGCATGATCGAGGCCGTCGACCGAGAACAGCGCGACGTCCGCGCGCTTGCCCCGTTCGATCGAACCGACGTCGTCACGCCCGAGGACCTCGGCGCCGCCACGCGTGGCGAGCCGCAACGCCTCGCGTTCGCTGAGGCCGCCCTCGGGACCCGTCGCGCGCGACACGAGCATCGCCTGACGGATCTCGCCGAACAGATCGCTCGCCTCGTTGGAGGCCGGACCGTCGACGCCGAGGCCGACGCGAGCTCCCTCGTCGACGAGCGAACGCACCGGGGCGATGCCCGCTCCGAGCCGGAGGTTCGACGACGGACACGATGCGATGCCGCTCGAGGTGTCCGCGACGCGGCGCACGTCCTTCTCGTCGAGGTACACGGCGTGAGCGAACCACACGTCCGGACCGAGCCATCCCCAGTCGTCCATCAGCTCGAGCGGCCGGCGGCCGAACCGCTCCTGGCAGAACCGTTCCTCGTCCTGCGTCTCGGCGAGGTGCGTGTGCAGATGGACGCCGAGCCGTCGCGCCAAGTCCGCGCTCTCACGCATCAAGCGTTCCGTCACGCTGAACGGTGAGCACGGCGCGATCGCGATCCGCACCATCGAACCGATCGAGGGGTCGTGGAACCGCCGCACCGCCTCTTCCGAAGCAGCGAGCGCGTCGTCGGTCGTCTCGACCACGGAGTCCGGGGGCAGCCCGCCTTCCCGCTCGCCGAGATCCATGGACCCGCGGCACGGGTGGAAGCGGACGCCGAGCTCGCGCGCGACGTCGATCTCCACGGCCAACAGGTCGCCCGTGGCTGCGGGATGGACGTAATGATGATCGGTCGTCGTCGAGCATCCCGACAGCGCGAGCTGCGCGAGCCCCACGCGTGCGGCCGCGCGTTCCCACTCCTCGTCGACGCGCGCCCAGACCGGGTACAGCTCCACCAGCCACCCGAACAGTCCCTGGTCGCGAGCGCGGGCGCGCGTGAGCGTCTGATAGAGGTGGTGATGGGTGTTCACGAGACCGGGTGTGGCGACGGTGCCCCGCCCGTCGAGTCGGTGATCCGGTTCCACCTGTGGATCGCCGGTTCCGACCCAGGCGATCGTGCCGTCCTCCACGAGGATCGATCCGCCGGCGA
>CALGFI010000183.1 GCA_937881155.1 uncultured bacterium
GGCACCAGCACCGGAAGCTCGAGGTCAGGTGGCCGCGACTTCGCCTCGAACACGCTGGCGGTCGCCCCCGGATCGTCGGGGCGTGTCCCGATGCCGTACACGGTGTCGGTGGGAACGACGATCAGCTCACCGCCCACCGCGGCGTCCGCCGCGTCACGGATCGGGTCCGTCACGGCCTTCGGGCGATGACCACGCGATCGCGCCCGGCGAGATCCGGCGCCACACGAACGTCCATGAACGATCCCCGCATGACCTCCCCGATGGTCCCGCCGAACGCGCTTCCGACCTCGACCGCGAGCACGCCGCCATCTCGCAGCCATCGGAGCGCCTCGACCGCGAGCCGTTCGTACACCTCGGGTCCGCCGAGGAGCGCGAGCGTCGGGTCCGCCTTCACCTCCGGCGGAAGGCCCTCGTACTCCTCCGGCGTCACGTACGGCGGATTGCTCACGACGAGGTCGAACCACCCTCGGAGCTCGTCGGGCAGCGGCGAAAGAAGGTCACCCTCGAGGACCGTGATGTCGATCCGAAGCCGCCGGGCGTTCGCCAGCGCCAGGTCGACCGCCTCCGCAGAGCGATCAGTCGCGAACACCCGCGCGTCGGGGCGTTCGTCCTTGATGGCGAGCGCGATCGCGCCGGTCCCCGTTCCGACGTCCGCGACAAGCGGCCCGTCGGAGACCTGGATTGCCCCGAGGGCGTGTTCGACCAGGACCTCGGTTTCGGGGCGCGGGACGAACACACCCGGCCGAACCTCGACCTCGATGCGTCGGAACGCCTGTCGTCCGGTGAGGTGCTGCAGCGGCGTTCCGGTGCACCGCTGACAGATCGCTCGCCCGTACATCCTGGCCTCGCGAGCGTCGAGTCCCTGAGTACGCGAGAAGAGCCCGGCTCGATCCGTCCCGAGCACGTGGATCATCAGTTGCTCGGCGGTCGCGCGTGGACTCTCGACGCCGTGCCGTTCGAGGTAATCCGTCGCGCGGCGCACGACCTCCGCGGGGCGCATCGGTCACTCCTGTTCGGACGCTCGCCTGCCACGGCGGCCGTCGGGATCGCCGTCGGTCGCCGACGCGAGCTGTGACGCGCGCTCGGCAGCAAGCAGCGCGTCGACGAACTCGTCGATGTCGCCTTCGAGCACGTCCTGCAAGCGGTGAACCGTCACCTTCACGCGGTGGTCGGTCACGCGGTTCTCCGGGAAGTTGTACGTTCGGATCTTCTCGGCACGCTCTCCCGTTCCGAGCTGCGAGCGCCGTGTGGCTGCCTCCTCGGCCGCGGCCTCGTCTCGCGCGCGGCTGAGCAATCGCGCGCGCAGATAGCGCATCGCTTTCTCCCGATTCTGCAGTTGCGATCGCTCCTCCTGCGTCGCGACGACGATGCCGGTCGGCTTGTGCGTGATCCGAACGGCGGAGTCCGTCGTGTTGACCGACTGACCGCCGGGCCCGGAGGAGCGGTACACCTCGATCTTCAGATCCTCGGGCTTGATCTCGACCTCGACCTCTTCGGCCGCCGCGAGCACGGCGACGGTTGCCGTCGAGGTGTGGATCCGACCGGAGGACTCGGTGACCGGAACGCGTTGCACTCGGTGCACGCCCGACTCGTGCTTCAGCCGCGAGTACGCCCCCTTGCCGCGAACCTCCAAGACGACCTCCTTGAACCCGCCGAGCTCTGCGGGCGACGCGGAAAGCACGTCGGTCTTCCATCCGCGGCGCTCCGCGTAGTGCCGGTACAGCTCCACCAACTCCGCCCCCCAGAGCGCCGCCTCGGTTCCCCCGGCCGCGGCGCGGATCTCGACGATGACGTCCTTGTCGTCGTTCGGATCGCGCGGGACGAGCAGCTCCTCGAGCCGAGATCGCAACGTGGCGATCTTCGCGTCGGCGGCCTCCGCCTCGGCACGGAGGAACGAGGCCATCTCGGGGTCGGTCTCCTCGCGCGCCAGCGAGCGCGCTTCCTCGGCTTCTCGCCGCGCTTCGCGGAACTGCCGATACGGCACGACGATCTGTTCCAGCTCTGCGAAGTCCTTGCCCAGCCGGCGCATCCGATCGCGATCGGCGGCGACGTCAGGCGAGGCCATCTCGACCTGCACGCGTTCGTAGCGGGCCTCCACGTCGGCGAGACGCGTGTCGAAGTCCATGGACCGATTATCCAGGCCCGCGAGCGAGCGCGGTTGTCCCGGGAGAAGGTGGAACGTCTATTCGCGGGAAGCGTCGTCTGGCTCGTCGCCCCAAAACAGGTCGAGCCGCGGGATGTCAGGCATGTCGAGCCGCGGGATGTCAGGCATCTCCAGATCGAGCACCTTCGTCCCCTCCCAAAGCTCCTCGTACGAAGGATCGTCGAGAAGGTCGGGCTCCTCCATGGGCTCGCCGAACGCGTTGCCGCGCGGTATCGAGGGCTCGTGGTCGTTCGTCACGTCGATGACGCTCTCGATGGCGTCTCCGGCTTCAATGCCGTCCGAGTCTTCGTCGATGTCGGCCTCGGCGATCTCCGGCATGACGATCGTCGCCTCGAGATCACTGGCCACGCCGAGTAGGCGGTCCCGCATCTGCGCGAGTTCCCCGACGAGGCGGTTTCGTCGGGTCGAAAGGCCCGACAGGGTTCGGTCGGCGTGCTCCTTCGCCTGCCGGAGCGAGCGCTCGGCGGTCTCGCGCGCCTGTTCGTCCTTGGCCTTCGCGTGGTTCCGGATCCGATCGGCATCGGCACGCGCTTCCTCGAGCATGCGCTCTGCTTGGCGACGGCTTTCGACCTGGACCCGCTCGGCTATCTCGTCCGCCTCCCGGATCACCGTCGCGACGCGCTTCGCGAGCCGCTCGTACGGATCAACCTTCGGCTGAGCGAGCTCGCGCAGAGCGGCGTCCGCCTCGAGGCGGGCCTCGCGAAGCATCGAGGCCATCACCTCGACCTGGTCGGCGAGCTGGTCGAGGTAGTCGCGTACCTGATGCGGATCGTATCCGCGCCGGATCGTGACGAACTCCCGGCGGCGAATCTGGTCGGACGAGAAGAGGACGGGCACGTCCAGCTCTGTCGCGGACATGGGGAAGGCCTCCTGTTTTTGCGGGTGCCCGAAGGCGGGACCAGGACGCTACACGCGCCGAACGCCGATGCAAGCACCCAGCCGCCCTTACGCCTCTGCGCTGCGGGCCTGCTGCTCCCGTTTGAGCACCTCGTTGAACGACGCGATCGCGACCTCGATCTGACCGTCGTCGGGGGGCTTCGTCGTGATCTTCTGGAGCCACAGCCCGGGTGTCATGACGATCCTCATGAACGCGGACTCCGGGTACCGCGCGCCGAGCCGCAAGAGCTCGAATGCGAGCCCGGCGATGATCGGGATCGCCAGCAGGCGCGAGCCGATGCGCCACCACAGTCCGGGTTCACCGAACAGGGCGAACACGAAGATCGTCGTCACCATCACGATCAACAGGAAGTTGGTGCCACACCGGACGTGGAGCGTTGAGTAGGGATCGATGCGGTCGGGCGTCAGCGGATCGTCGTGCTCGTACGCCGCGATCGTCTTGTGCTCCGCGCCGTGATACGCGAACACACGGCGGATGTCCTTCGCGCGACCGATCAACAAGAGATAGCCGAGGAACAGCGCGACACGGAACACACCCTCGAGGACGTTCGTCAGGATGCTCGACCCGATCCTTCGGCCGACCCAGCCGAACGTCGCGGCGGGCAGCACGATGAACAGCCCGATGAAGATCACCGCGGCGATGACGAACGAGACCGCCATCTGACGCGATGTCAGCTGCTCGTCTTCGGGCGCCGACTCACGCGCCGAGATCGACAGCGCGCGGAACCCGATCGCCAGCGCCTGCCCGAGCGCGATCACGCCGCGCAGGAACGGCTTGCGGAGGATCGGGTGACGCTTCGCGACGGAATCGATGTCGTGCGACTCGACGTGGATGTCCCCGGCGGGTCTTCGGATCGCCACCGCCCACACGTCGCGGCCCCGCATCATGACGCCCTCGACCACGGCCTGACCGCCGTAGAAGTGCTCGGGCTTGGTCGCCTCGTCCGCCACGCGCTGCGTCATGGGTCGCGCCGAAGCACGACTCGGATCAGCCCTGCTGCTGTTGCTTGGCGTAGCGACGTTGGAAGCGCTCGACGCGCCCCCCCGTGTCCACGAGCTTCTGCTTGCCCGTGTAGAAGGGGTGGCAGTTCGAGCAGATCTCGACGCGCAGGTCCGACCTCGTGCTGCGGGTCTGGAACGTGTTGCCGCACGAACAGTGGACCGTGGCGACCTTGTACTCGGGATGGATGTTCTGCTTCATGACTTCGAACACTCCTCGATTGTGTGGACGCCGAACCTCAGGACGGCGCCTTGGCGATCTCCTTCAGGAACTGCTCGTTCGACTTCGTCTGGCGGATCTTGTCCGTGAGCAGCTCGAGCGCGGCGCCCGGGTCGAGCGCGTGGAGCACTCGGCGGAGCCGCCACACGAGCGCGAGCTCCTCGGTCGGGAGGAGCAGCTCTTCCTTGCGCGTGCTCGATGCCTCGACGTTGATGGCCGGGAACAGCCTCTTCTCTGCCATCTGGCGGTCGAGACGGATCTCCATGTTCCCTGTGCCCTTGAACTCCTCGAAGATCCCCTCGTCCATCCGCGAACCGGTCTCGACGAGCGCGCTGGCGATGATCGTCACCGAGCCGCCCTCCTCGATGTTCCGCGCGGCGCCGAAGAACCGCCTCGGCGGGTACAGCGCCGTCGAGTCGATACCGCCCGACAGGATCTTCCCGGACGCCGGAGCGGCGAGGTTGTACGCGCGCGCGAGCCGGGTGATGGAGTCGAGGATGATCGCGACGTCCTTGCCCATCTCGGCGAGGCGCTTGGCCCGCTCGAGGACCAGCTCGGTGACCTGGATGTGCTGGTCCGGCGGCTTGTCGAACGTGGAGTAGACGACCTCCGCGGGCAGCACGGTCCGCTGCCAGTCCGTAACCTCCTCGGGACGCTCGTCGACCAGCAGGATGATCACGTGGGTGTCCGGGCTCGAGTTGATGATCCCGTTCGCGATGTTCTTGAGGACCGTCGTCTTGCCCGCCTTCGGCGGCGAGACGACCATGCCGCGCTGACCCTTCCCGATCGGCGCGATCATGTCGATGATGCGGCCGGTCACGTCGGTCGGCCCGGTCTCCAGACGGAACCGATCGTGCGGGAACAGCGGGGTCAGCTTGTCGAAGTTGGGACGCGACCTCGCCGTCTCGGGATCGACGCCGTTCACCGTGTCGATCTGCAGCAGCGCGAAGTACTTCTCGTTGTCCTTGGGATGACGAACCTTGCCGGTGACGGTGTCGCCCTTGCGGAGCATGAACCGCCGCACCTGCGACAGCGACACGTAGATGTCCTGCTGCCCGGGAAGGAACCCGGTCGTGCGGAGGAACCCGTACCCCTCCGGCAGGATGTCGAGGAGACCCGTCGCCGTCGGCGCCGTGGCGAGCTCCTCCTCGCGCATCTCGACCTCGCGATGACGACGCTCCTCGCGGGCGCGCCGTCGCTCCTCGCGGGACGGACGTCGGCGCGGTCCCTGTCCGTCGCGGTA
>CALGFI010000184.1 GCA_937881155.1 uncultured bacterium
TCCATCGCCGTTCGCCTCCGAACCTCGCGAGCACGATCGGGAAGCGGACCGCCGTGGGCGACCCACGACGCCTTGCCGAGGGCGACGGTCCGGCCATCGACGACGCCGCGGATCCCCGAGCCGCCTTCTTCTCGAACCTCGACGGGAAACGTCAGCGGCAGGTCGCGTCGGCGCGCGGCGGTGACGATCGCGCCGGCGAGCACGTGGGGTGAGACCTGATCCAGCGACGCGGCGAGGCGAAGGACCTCGGCCGGATCGGCATCACCGAACAGCTCGACGTCGGTGAGCTCCGGCGCACCCGCGGTCAGCGTCCCCGTCTTGTCGAACAGCAGAACCGTTCCGCGCGCGAGGGCCTCGAGCGAACCGCCGCCCTTCACGATGATGCCGCGCTTCGCCGCGCGCGAGATGCCTGCGACGATGGCGATCGGTGCCGCGAGGATCAGCGGACACGGCGTGGCGACGACGAGCACGGCGAGGGCCCGAACCGCGTCGCCGCTGATCGCCCAGGCACCGCCTGCGATCGCCAGCGTGACGGGAACGAACACGAGCGCGTAGCGATCGGCGAGCCGGACGAACGGCGCCTTCTCCCTCTGAGCCTGCTCGACCAGGCGGACGATGCCGGCATACGTGCTCTCCCCCGCGGTGGCCACCGCGCGCAGGTCGAAGCTCTCGCCGGCGTTCACGGCGCCGCTCCGCAGCCGTTCGGCGCGAACGCATTCCACCGGACGGCTCTCGCCGGTGAGCGCGGACTCGTCGAGCACGGCGTTCACCGAATCGAGGATCCCGTCGACGGGGACGACCTCGCCACGTTTGACGAGCAGGCGATCGCCGGGTCCGACGTCGTCGATGGGGATCGATCGCAGTTCGCCGCTCGCGTAGCGGTGCGCGGTCCGAGGCGCACGTTCCAACAGCGCAGAGAGCTCCCGATGTGCTCGTGTGTCGGCGAATTCCTCGAGCGACCGGCCGGTCGCGAGCATCAACGCGATGACCGCGCCGGCGAGGTACTCGCCGAGCGCGAGCGCACCGCCCATCGCCAGCACGGCGATGACATCGACCCCCGGCTGTCGACGGGCCACGCCGACGACGACCTCCCACACGATGGGGACCAGACCGACCGCGGTCGTGATCGCCCACGCCAGGTCGGCCGCGTGGGTGCTCCCGGCGAGGCGGAATGCCCCGCCGGTGGCGATTCCCACCACGGAAAGAGCGAGGAAGACCGTTGCGGAGGAGAACTTCACGCGTCGTGCCACGACCGGCCATCCTACGGGCGCGGCGGTTCCAGAGCCGCCACGCCCGTTGCGATGCGCTATGCCGGCACGAGCTGCGCGACCGCTTGCTCCCGCGTGACCTCGATGCCATGGACCTCGCGGCCATGCTTCTGGATCTGCGGAACGAGCTCGTCTTCCGTGCCCTTCGCCGTCCAACCGCACTCGCACGTCACCTGCTTGAGCAACGGCTCCACCTCCTCTGCTGCCGGATACTAGGGATCGGCTGTTGGCGATTCGTTGGAGCGCGGATGACGGGAACCCTTCGTGTCTACCTGGCGGGGATGGTGATGCTCGAGCGCGACGACGTCCTCGTCACCGAGGAGCGTCTTGCCGGCCCGCAGGGGCGGGTCGCGTTCGCGATGCTTGCCGCCGAGCGCGCGCCGGTCTCCAAGGACGCCATCGCCGACGAGCTCTGGTCGGGCGAGCCTCCGCCCGCGTGGGAGGTCGCGCTCCGCGCGCTGATCAGCAAGGTTCGGGCGGCGATCGCGCAGGTCGAGCTGGACGGCGAGTCGCTGGCCCACGCGTTCGGTTGCTACCAGCTGAAGCTCCCGCCGGAGACGTGGGTGGACATCGAGGTGGCCGCGGACGCCGTTCACCGAGCGGAGACAGCGCTCGAGAAGGACGACCTCGACGGCGCGATGGGCTGGTCGCTCGCCGCGAACGCCATCGCCCGCAGGGGATTCCTCCAGGGCGAAGACGGACGATGGATCGCGCAGCGGCGCGCCGATCTGCACGACGTCCACGTGCGGGCGCTGGAATGCCGCACCCACGTGCAGCTCGTTCGCGAACAGTATGGGCCGGCCTCGCGCGACGCCGAACGCGTGATCGCCCTCGAGCCGTTCCGGGAGAGCGGATATCGCCTGTTGATGAGCGCGCACTCGGGAGCGGGCAATCGCGCAGAAGCGCTTCGCGCGTACGAGCGGTGCCGCACGACGCTCGCCGACGAGCTGGGAACCGGTCCGTCCGTTGAGACAGAGTCCCTGTATCTCGAGATCTTGCGTTCGGACTGACCCCCGCATCCTTCGCTGCTAGCGTTTGGCTGATGCCGACCGTCGCGCGGTTCAACGTCACGCCGGTGAAGTCGACGGCGCTTCACCATCCAGAGCGGATCCACCTGGAGCGGCGCGGTCCCGTCGGAGACCGGGCGTTCTTCTTCGTCGACGGTGACGGCAAGCGCTTCTCCGGCGCGACGAAATCGCCGATCCTGCCGATCCATGCGTCGTACGACGCCGACCGCGAGTGGCTCGAGCTCCGCCTACCGAACGGCATCGTCTCATCGGGCAACGCCATTGCCGACGGGGCTGAACTGGTCGTCGACTTCTACGGGCGGTCCGTAATGGCGCACGAGGTCGATGGCGATTTCACCGAAGCGCTGTCTGACTACGCCGGCAGCGAGGTCCGCCTCGTTCGTCCCGATCGCGCGAGCGATGCGCTTGACGTCCGGCCCGTCACGTTGGTCTCACTCGAGTCCGTGGCCGAGCTCGCTCGCCAGGGTGGCCGTGACAACGTCGATCCCGAACGGTTCCGCATGACGATCGAGGTGGAGGGCGTATCGCGACCGCACGAGGAGGACGCCTGGCGCGGAAGGAGCGTGCGGGTCGGCGAGGCGCTGCTCGAGGTCGAGGACCCAGTCCCCCGATGCGTGGTCACCACGCTCGACCCCGCGACGGGCCTGCGCGATTTCCCGACGTTGAAGGTCATCAAGCAGTACCGGGGCGTCTCCGGGAAGGGGAACCTTCAGTTCGGCGTCTACGCGCGCGTCGTCGAGCCCGGCGACGTCCGCATCGGCGACGAGGTTCTCCTCTCGTAGCGCCCCGGTTCGCCGCCCAGGCTCCGTTTGACAACTTCGCGTCGCTGCCGTCATACTCGCACTAACGTAACGGCGTTAGGTTAGCGCGAGGAGGCGATCGGGATGCTGTCGCGGTTGGGAAGGTTCACGGTTCGACGCCGTCGGTGGGTCATCGTAAGCACGCTCCTCGGAGTCGTCGTGGCCGGCGTGGTCGGCGGCGGGGTGTTCGAGCGGCTGTCGGGCGGCGGCTTCGCCGATCCGGACGCCGAATCGACCGTCGGCGAGGAGCGGCTCGAGCGCGTCTTCCGAACAGGCGACCCCAACCTCGTCCTCCTCGTCACTGCGAGGGACGGATCTGTCGACGATCCCGCGGTCGCCGCAGAAGGCATTGCGCTCACCGAAGAGCTTTTGGCGGAGCGGGACATCCGGCAGGCGTTCTCCTACTGGACGCTCGGGTCGCCGCCACCGCTGCGGAGCGACGATGCCTCGCAGGCCCTCGTCCTGGCGCGCATCGCGGGCGACGAGGACGAGGTCGACGCGGTCATCGAACAGCTCGCGCCCGAGTACACGCGCAGCGACGGCGACATGACGGTCGATGTCGGCGGTCAGGCGCAGGTGTTCCGGCAGATCAGTACCCAGGTCGAGTCCGACCTGCAGCGAGCCGAGATCATCACGTTCCCCGTCGTCCTGATCCTGCTCGTCCTGGTGTTCGGCGGTGTCATCGCGGCCGGTCTTCCGCTCGCCATCGGCGGCATCGCGGTGGTCGGCACGTTCCTCGTGCTGTCACTGCTGACGATCGTGACGGACGTGTCGATCTTCTCGATCAACCTGACGACAGCGCTCGGCATCGGCCTGGGGATCGACTACAGCCTGTTCATCGTGTCGCGATTCCGCGAGGAAATGCGCGCGGGGCTCGCGCCGGCGGACGCCGTCGTACGAACCGTCGAGACCGCCGGACGAACGGTGCTGTTCAGCGCCCTCACCGTCGCGATCTCCCTCGCCGCTCTCCTCGTCTTTCCCATGTACTTCCTCCGGTCGTTCGCGTACGCAGGCGTCGCCGTCGTCGCGCTCGCGAGCTTCGGCGCGCTCGTGTTCTTGCCGTCGCTCCTCGCTGCGATCGGGCCTCGCATCGACCGGCTGATCGTGCTCCGGCGCAAGGAACGGAGCGATGCGAGCGGAATGTGGCACCGGATCGCGACGTTCGTGATGCGACGGCCGTGGCCCGTGGCGGTCTCGATCGTGGCGCTGCTCCTGGCCCTCGGAGCTCCGTTCCTGGGCGCGCGCTTCGGCCTGCCCGACGACCGCGTCCTGCCCGAGACCACCTCCAGTCGGCAGGTGCAGGACCGGATCCGCGAGAACTTCTCGTCGCAGGAGGCCGCCGCGCTTTCGGTTGTCTCGGTCGAACCCGGCCCGGTAGGAGCGGCTCGTGACGCAGAGGTCGACGCGTACGCAGCGGAGCTGTCGTCGATCGACGGCGTCGCGCGTGTGGACGCCTCGACCGGGTCGTACTCCGCGGGTCGACTGGTCGCTCCGCCCTCCCCCGCGTCGGTGCGGTTCGAGGGCGCGGACGGCACGTGGATCGCCGTCGTGCCCGCGATCGAACCGATCTCGGAGGAAGGTGAACGGCTGGTGGAGAGCGTCCGCTCGACGCCGGCGCCCTTCGAGACGCTGGTGACCGGACCGTCGGCGCAACTGGTCGACACGACGGACAGCTTGGTCGAACGGCTGCCGCTCGCCGCCGCGATCATCGGCCTGGTCACGTTCGTGCTGCTGTTCCTGATGACCGGCAGCGTCTTGGTGCCGATCAAGGCCATCGTCCTGAATCTCCTGAGCCTCACGGCGACCTTCGGCGCGCTCGTGTGGATCTTCCAGGACGGGAACTTGTCGGGGCTCCTGGACTTCACGGCGACGGGAACGCTCGACACGTCGATGCCGATCCTGATGTTCTGCATCGCGTTCGGGCTGTCCATGGACTACGAGGTGTTCCTCCTGTCGCGCATCAAGGAGGAGTACGACCGTACGGGCAACAACCTGTCGTCGGTGGCGATGGGGCTCGAGCGGACGGGACGCATCGTGACCGCGGCCGCGGCAGTCCTGTCTGTCGTGTTCATCGCGTTCGCGACCTCGGGCATCACGTTCATCAAGATGTTCGGCGTCGGGATGGCGCTCGCCGTCGTGATGGACGCAACGCTTATCCGTGCCGCGCTGGTGCCGGCGTTCATGCGGCTCGCCGGCAACGCGAATTGGTGGGCGCCGCGACCGCTTCGACGACTGTACGAGCGGATCGGTCTGCGCGAAGCGCCCGAGCCGTTCACGCCCGTCCCGGTTCCTGACGTTCTCCCCAACCCCGAACGACGTCGATCCGAGGAGCGCGTGTGAGCGCCGGGGCAACGAAGGCCATGCATCCGCCGCGCCGGGCGAGAGCCCGGCGCGGCGAGGGCGAGAAGCTCCGAACGCAGATCGTCGACGCCGCCTCGCGCTTGCTCGTCGAGACCGGTGACGAGGACGCCGTCTCGATCCGCGCTGTCGCCGATGCCGTCGGCGTGACGCCGCCCTCGATCTACCTACACTTCGCCGACAAGAACGAGCTCATCTTCGCCGTCTGCGAGCGCTACTTCGACGAACTCGACCGTGTCACGACCGCGGCCGCGGCGGAGGCCGACGACCCTGTGGAATCACTCATCCTGCGCGGGCGCGCATACGTGAAGTTCGGTCTCGGCAATCCCGAGCCGTACCGGGTGCTGTTCATGCGGAAGCCCACGGACACCCCCATAACGTTCCAGTACGAAAAGATCATGAGCAGCTCGGCGTTCGGACATCTTCGAGACGCCGTCGCCGGAGCGGTCGAGGCTGGCCGCATCGAGGGCGACCCGATGCTCGTTTCGCTGTACCTGTGGTCCGTCGTCCACGGGATCACGTCGTTGGTCATCTCGAAGCCGAGCTTCCCGTGGCCGGAGATCGACGGGTTGATCGACGACATCGTGCGCTCGGCGCTCTTCGGCGTCATCCGAAGGGTCTAGCGCGGCGAAGCGACCCATCGACTCGGACGGCGCGCCCGCCGGCACCTGATGCTCGTGGTGTGCAGCTCGTAGCCGCGCGCGCTCAGAACGGCGCCGGCGAACGCCGAGTCGATCGCGATCGTGCGACCAACCGCGGCGGCGAGACGCTGGAGTGACTGTTCGATTCAGCTCGCGAGGTTCGCCGCGGGGTGGGCGGCGTCGGACGGGATCGGCCGACGCTGAGCTCGAACCACACCGCCGAGCCGCCGTCGGGCGCGTCTTCGACGCCCCACTGCTCGGCGAGGCGCTCGAGCAGATACAACCCCCACCCCGACGCAGCCAGGGGATCGGGGGGATGGATCGCCGGCCGTGGGAACTGCGGGCTCCGGTCGGTAACGGTCACCCGGACGATGGACTCGTCCGCTTCGACCGACACGTCAAGGCGTGCGCCGGCACCCGCCGAGCCGTGGAGGATCGCGTTCGACAGCACTTCGGTGAGGAGGAGTTGCGCATCCGCGAGAACGGACTCCGGGAGCGAGTCGAGGGCAGACTCGAGCAGGCGCCTGCCCTGCGCCGGCGTGCCGAGATCCCTAGGGAGCGCGAGAGTCGTGAAGGATTCCAGGGGCATTCTCCTAATGGGTACCCTCATCCTGCCTCGAATGAAACGCCATCCGCAACCATTCGAGTCCCCCATTTCAGGCCCGACGTTGGTCCGAGCCGATCTCCGCCACCCATTCCTCGAGCCGCGGCAGGTGCTCGGCGTAGTGCTCAGGACCGGCCTTGCGAATCCACCAGTCCGCGTCCTCGGAGGGGCCGTCCAGCGCGCCCCACGCCCGAAGCATCTGGTTGCGCGCGGCGCTTGCCTGGACACGTATGTCCACAAAACGAACGTCATGCATCGCTTCGAAGAACTGCGCGTTCATGGCGTCGATGTCGATCTCCTCGCGCCGATACGTGCCGAAGCGGATCCGCTCGAGAACCACGGCGGCCTCGGCCAGCCACGTCCCCACGTGCGCCACCAGGTCCTTCGCCGACCAGCCTTCTTGGAAGTAGCCGGGGCGATCGATCTTGTCCTCGGGGAGGGAGTCGACGAGCGCGTGAAGCCGCGCCCAGAGCCGGACCTCGTCGGCGAGCAACGCCTCGTTGACCGCCCACCGCAGCACGCGTTCGTCCACGGCGCCGATCGTCGCACGCCGCCGTTCTCGGCGCGTATAAGCCGGGAACGGCCGCGTATCCTCTTCGACGGCAAACCGAACACGCTGGACAATCCCGGGCCTGGTCATTCAGCACCCCGGTGTAGGAGGAGCGATGGATCGAACGGTCACCCACGGCGTCGTAACGGGCACGGTCCGACTTCTGTTGCGTACGGAGGGAGCCGTCCTCCTGGCTGTGTCGACCTACATCTACGCCGAGTACGGACGCTCGTGGATTCTGTTCGCTGTGCTCATCCTAGCGCCCGACATCGGGATGCTCGGGTATCTCGCGGACACGCGCGTCGGGGCGGTTACGTACAACCTGGTGCACACGTACCTCGGACCGGGCGTTCTCCTCGTGGTTGGCGTGGCGGTGGATAGCTCGCTTACCTACTCGATCGCGCTCATCTGGCTCGCGCACATCGGACTGGATCGTGCCCTCGGCTACGGCCTGAAGTACCCGGACGCGTTCACGCACACGCATCTCGGGACGATCGGTCGACGGGAACGCTAGCCGTCGGGACGGGATCGATGGTGTTTGCTTCTCGCGCCGTCGCCGACGATCTCGAACGGGTTCTGCGTGCGCTCGGAACACCGGAGCGCGCCGATGGCGAGAAGCGATACCTCAAAAGCGACCTCGACTTCCTCGGTGTTTCGGTGTGGGGGATCCGTAAGGTCATGAAAGCCTTTGCCGAGCAGCATCGAGACCTCCCGCACGACGACGTGGTTGCACTCATCGAGGCGCTGTGGGGCAAACCCGTGTTCGAGCGACGGATGATGGCCGCGATGCTGCTCGAGGAGTATGTGGCCGTTCTCGACCCCAGCGATCTCGAGCTCATCGAGCGGCTCATCCGCGAGTCGAAGACGTGGGCCCTCGTCGACGTCCTGAGCGGCGACGTCGTCGGCGAGATCATCCTGCGGAACCCGAAGGTCGCGGCGAGGCTCGACGCGTGGGCGAAGGACGACGACTTCTGGGTCCGCCGGTCGGCCCTGTTGGCGCAGCTCCTACCACTCAAGCATGGAGCCAGCTTCCGGCGGTTCGCCTCGTACGCGGACGCGATGCTCGACGAGAAGGAGTTCTTCATCCGCAAGGCGATCGGTTGGGTGCTTCGCGAGACCGCGAAACGCCGTCCCGACGAGGTCTACGAATGGCTGGCGCCGAGAGCGCACCGCACCTCAGGCGTCACGATCCGCGAGGCCGTCAAATATCTCGACGACGTTCGGAAGGACGCGCTGATGTCGGCGTACAAGGAGCGCACGGCGGCGTCCTGACGGTCGTCCGAGCCTGCTCTTTGAGCAGGTCTACGGCTTCGGCCGGAGCGACCGCGCGTACGTGGTGCCGATCCGCACCCATCTCTCGAGCTGTCGTTTCGTGCGAACATCGTCCGCACCGACCCGCAGCCACCCATCCATGGAGCGCCCGCGCATCACCATGGGTCGAGCGCTCGTCTTGGCGACCAGCGAGTCAGATTCGTCTGGGTCGCACCGAACCAACACTCCACCTTGCCCGCTGGCGGCCACGGCCATGTTGCCGCGGAGCAGGAAGGCGAGCCCGCCGAACATCTTCTTCTCCGCTACCCCTCGCTCGCCGCTCAGCAGCTCTCGGATCCGATCGGCGAGCACTTCGTCGTACGCCATCGAGCCGAATCGTACGCCCCCGACATCGCTGAACGCCGCCGAAACGGAACGGGGTACCGTGCCTACCGAACGCGCTGACGCCGGGGACCGCCGAGTGTCACCGGAACCTCACGACCTCGCAACTGACGAAGGTGTCGTGTTTGTCGCCGGTGCAGATGTCGAATCCGTGACCGCCGTCCAGCACCTGGCCGGCCTGGCCGCTGTCGAAGTTGTTGAGCTTGTCGTCTCCGGGACCGCCGTATACCTGGTCCGGAACGCCTCCGAGCCCCGACCACAGGTTGTCGTCGCCCTGTCCGCCCCGGAGGACGTCTGGGCTCTTGCCGCCGACCAGGAAGTCGTTGCCTTGCTTGCCGCGGATCTCCTGCGGCCCAGGCCCTCCCTCGATCCGATCGTCTGCTGCGCCTCCGTAAACGATGGTGTAGTTCGTCGCGAGCGCCGGCCTGGGCACCATCGCGACGATCGCGCTAACGGTGACGAGCAACGCCAGCATCCTCTTCATCGGGCGCCTCCTTGCCGCGGCCTCGGCCTCAACGAGACGTCACTCCGGCCACAGCTCCTCTGTAGGGACATCGGTGGTCCCCTGTGCATCCGATGGTGGCGGTCGTGACATCCCTACGCCATCGGCCGAAGGTTGTGACTTCCACCCCTTCCTTTGACGTA
>CALGFI010000185.1 GCA_937881155.1 uncultured bacterium
GCGAACGACGGTGGACGGCGAAGAGGTCCCACTCTTCCCCGGCGTGTTCGCGATCTTCGGTCATGGCAACGTCACGTCGCTCGGGGAGGCGCTCGAACCGGTTCGCGACCGGTTGCCCGTGTGGCGTGGTCAGAACGAGCAGACGATGGCCATGGCCGCGGTCGCGTTCGCGAAGGCGAAGCGGCGCCGTCAGGTGATGATCGTCACGACGTCGATCGGTCCGGGCGCCGCGAACGTCGTCACCGCCGCGGGCATCGCCCATGCGGACCGGCTTCCGCTCCTCGTCTTGTCCGGCGACACGTTCACGAACCGCATTCCGGATCCCGTGCTGCAACAGGTCGAGCACTTCGACGACCCGACGACGACCGTCAACGACGCGTTTCGCGCGGTGACTCGGTATTGGGATCGCATCATCCATCCCGCTCAGGTGCTGCACTCGCTGCCACACGCCGTGGGGACGCTGGTCGACCCGGCCGAGTGTGGCCCCGCATTCATCGGCCTGCCGCAGGACGTTCAGGCGCAGGCGTTCGACTATCCGGAGTCTTTCTTCGAACCGCGCGTTCATCGCGTGAGGCGGGCAGGTCCGGACACGGAAGAGCTCGCGGACGCGGTTGCCGTGCTTCGCGGGGCGGAACGCCCTCTCGTCATCGCCGGCGGCGGCGTGCACTACTCGCTCGCCGCGGACGACCTAGCGTCGTTCGTCGAACGTCATCGGCTCCCCGTCGCCGAGACCGTCGCCGGGAAGTCGTCGCTCCGGTGGGACCACCCGAACGCCGTCGGCCCGATCGGCGTGACCGGCGGAACCGCGGCGAACGCACTCGCCGCCGACGCGGACGTGGTCCTGGCAGTTGGGACGCGCCTCCAGGACTTCACGACTGGCTCGTGGTCGGTCTTCCGGAACGACCGCATGCGGTTGATCGCGCTCAACACCGCTCGATTCGACGCCACGAAGCACCTCGCGCTCCCGCTCGTGGCGGACGCGCGGCGCGGACTCGAGGAGCTGACGACCGCTCTCGGCGATCACCGCGCGCCCGACGTGTGGATATCGCGCGCGAGAGACGAGTACCGGACGTGGAACGCCTACCTCGACACGCAGGCGAGCGCCCCTACCGAGACCGGACTTCCGTCGTACGCCGCCGTCGTCCGAGCGGTGAATGAAGCCGGCGTTGACGGCGACTACGCCTTGACGGCCGCCGGCGGGCTGCCGGGCGAGCTGAACAAGCACTGGCGGTCGCGCTCCGTCGGGTCGTTCGACTGCGAGTACGGGTTCAGCTGCATGGGGTACGAGATCGCCGGCGCGTGGGGCGCGGCGATGGCCATGCCTGACAAGACGGTCATCTCGTTCTGCGGCGACGGCTCGTACCTGATGGCGAACTCGGAGGTGTACAGCTCGGTTCTGTCCGGTCACCCGTTCGTCATCGTGCTCTGCGACAACGGCGGTTATGCGGTGATCCGCCGGCTGCAGATGTCCAAGGGCGGCGCCGCGTTCAACAACATGATCGAGGACTCCAACGTCCGCGAGCCATTGATGGTCGACTTCGTCGCGCACGCGGCCTCGATGGGCGCGATCGCGGAATCGGCGACGACGCTCGACGAGCTGCGTGACGCGCTGAAACGCGCTCGGACCGCCGATCGCACCAGCGTCATCGTGATCCGAACCGATCCGAACGCGTGGACCGGCGGAGACGCGTGGTGGGACGTGGGCGTCCCCGAGGTCTCCGAGCGCGACGAGGTCCGTGTGGCCAAGGCCGAGCACGAGGCAAAGCGCAAGCACCAGCGCCCGGGCGTCTGACGTGCCGTCGGGGCGCCATCCGACGATCCACGACGTCGCCGCGCGCGCCGGCGTGTCGAAGTCTCTGGTGTCGCTGGTGATGCGCGGCGCGCCGCAGGTGAGCGAAGAGCGTCGACGCGCGGTTCTGCTCGCGGCGAGCGAGCTCGGCTACCGGCCGAACGCCGTCGCCAGGAGCCTGGTTCGGAACCGAAGCAACGTCCTGGGTGTGGTGCTCTCGGATCTGCACAATCCGTTCTTCGTCGAGGTGGTGGACGGCATCGAGGAGGAAGCGATCGCCTCGCACCACCGCGCGCTGTTCAACACGGGCAGCCGGTCGCCCGGGCGTGAGTCCGAAGCGCTCGAGACGCTCCTGCAGCTCCGCGTCGACGGCGTGATCCTGGCCGGGACGGTCCTGCCCCCACGGGCGATCGTCGCGGCGGCAGCGAACGCGCCGGTCGCACTCGTCGCGCGCGCCTCACGGTGGCCGGCGATCGACTCGGTGACGAACGACGACCGGGCCGGCGCACGACTGGTCGTCGATCATCTCGTCTCGCTCGGGCATCGGCGGATCGCGCACGTCGACGGCGGTCGAGGCGCGGGCGCCGCCGACCGGCGGAGCGGATTCCTGACGCGCATGCGGCGCTACGGCCTGACGTCGGACGCTGTCGTCGTCCCCGGCGCGTTCACGGAGGACGGGGGCGCCGCCGGCGTCGACAAGCTGCTCGAGCAGTCGAAGCGGCCGACCGCCGTGTTCGTCGCGAACGACCTGGCCGCCGTCGGCGCGCTTCGCGTCCTCCGAGACCGCGGCTTGGAGGTTCCGGGCGAAGTCTCCGTCGTCGGCTACGACAACGTTTCGATCGCCGGGCTCGACCACGTCGACCTGACGACGATCGAGCAGCCGAGGCGCGAGATGGGGGCCGAGGCGGTCCGCCTGCTGCTCGATCGCCTCGACGGCGGACGGGGGCAGAGCCGCCACGTCGTGATCCCTCCAACCCTCGTCGTGCGTGGATCGACGGGCCCGCCTCCGGCGCGCTCGGCCCCGAGCGACATGCGCCCGTTCGATACCGAACGACGAACACGGTCGTAGGGCGGGCTCAGCCGACTCGGGTCGGGTGCGACTCCTCCCACTCCTCCGGCGTGAGGAGCACGTCACGCGCCTTCGACCCGAGCGACGGTCCAACGATCCCCCGCT
>CALGFI010000186.1 GCA_937881155.1 uncultured bacterium
GATACTCAGCACGGCGGCGGCGACCCGGCCCATCACGCCGCGATGATACGGCGGCAACTACGCGTTTCGGTCGCGCGCGTCGTGGATCGCGCGCCACACGCGTTCGGGCGTGAGGGGCGGATCGAGGTGCCGAACGCCGAACGGTGACAGCGCGTCGACCACGGCGTTGACCACGGCCGGCGTCGAGCCGACCGTGGCGGATTCCCCGATGCCCTTCGCGCCGAGCGGGTTCAATGGTGTGGGCGTCTCGAGCACGCCGCGTTCGAACGATGGGAGCTCCGACGCCGCGGGCATCTGGTACGTCGAGAGGTTCGACGTGAGAGGCGTGCCCAGCTCGTCGTACACGACCTGCTCGAACAGCGCCTGTGCGATCCCCTGCGCGAGCCCACCGTGCACCTGTCCCTCGACGAGGAGCGGGTTGAGGATGCGGCCGCAGTCGTCGACGGCGATGAGCCGGAGCAGGAGAACGGCGCCCGTCTCGACGTCCACGTCGACGACGGCGAGATGTGCACCGAAGGGGTACGTGTGGCCCCGTTGGTACGGCCGGCCGCTCGAGGACAGCTCCCCTCGCAGGTGGTCGGGCAACCGGTCTCCGTCCACCGTCGCCGACGCGACATCGGCCCAGGAGACGGAAGCGTCGGGAGCCCCGGCGACGCCGAGTCGACCATCGGTGGTGACGACGACGTCCTCCGGCGCGACCTCCATCATGTGCGCCGCGACGAGGCGCGCGCGTTCGAGCACCTGCTCCGCCGAACGGAACACGGACGTCCCGCCGATCTGCAACGAGCGTGAGCCGTACGTCCCCTCCCCGCGCTGGACCTCCGCGGTGTCGGAGTGGATCACGCGAACGCGCTCGATCGGGATCCCCAGCACGCCGGAGGCGATCTGCGCGAACGCGGTCTCGTGTCCCTGTCCGTGTGGCGATGTGCCCGATCGGATCGTGGCCGATCCATCGGCCGCGATTTCGACTGCCGAGTACTCCTTCCGCGAGAAGCCGGTGACCTCGACGTACAACGAAACGCCGATCCCCAGCTGCCGAACGTCGCCGCGTCGCCGCCGATCCTGTTGCTCCTGTCGGAGCGACGCGTAGCCGCCGAGCCGAGTCACCTCGTCGAGCGCGCGATCGTAGTCGCCGGTGTCGTAGACCTCTCCCGTCGCCGACGTGAAGGGGAACTGGTCGCGTCGGATCACGTTGCGGTGTCGGAGCTCGATCGGATCGACGCCGAGCTCGTCGGCCAGCACGTCGATGGCGCGCTCGAGCGACGCCGCCGCCTCGGGTCGACCCGCGCCTCGATAGGCCCACACGGGTACGGCGTTCGTCACGACGGCGCGGCCCCGGTAGGCGACCCTGGGGATCCTGTACGGGCCGGGCAGCATCGAGCTCGTCGTGACCGGCAGGTACGCGCCGATCGGATACGCCCCCATGTCTGTCACGATGTCGACGCGGAGCCCCACGATCGTCCCGTCACGACGCGCTCCGAGCTCGACGTCGTGGATCTGCGCTCGCCCGTGGTTGAGCCCGACGAAGCTTTCCGATCGCGTCTCCTGCCACGCGACCGCTCGCCCGAGGCGCATCGCCGCCGCCGCGCACATGAGGTGCTCCGGATAGACGTACGCCTTGTTCCCGAACCCGCCGCCGACGTCCGGCGCCACGACGTGAACGGCCTTCTCGTCAAGCCCGAGCACCTCGGCGATCTCGCTGCGAACGTCGAACGGGACTTGGGACGGCACCCACACCTTCAGCCCCTCGTCGTGCGGCTCGACGACGATCGCGTTCGTCTCCATCGGCGACGGCGCGAGCCGCTGATGTTCGACGCGCACGCGCACGACGACGTCCGAGCCGTCGAGGACGTCCTCCTCCCACCCCGACTCGAAGGCGTACGCGACGTTCGTCCCCGCGTCCGCGAATAGCAGCGAAGCGCCGTCGGCGAGCGCCGCGTCGACGCCGACGACGACGTCGAGCGGTTCGACGTGGGCCACGACGTTCTCGGCCGCATCCGATGCCTGCCCGAGCGTTTCAGCGAGCACGAGCGCGACCGGCTCCCCGACGTACCTGACCGTCCTCGACGCCGGTACCGGACGGTCGAACGGACCCTCGACGTCGTCGGCAGGCGGGCGGTCAGGTAACGAAAGATCGGCCGCCGTCAGGACCGCGACCACACCCGGCATCGACGACGCCGCATCGACGTCCACGCCTTCGAGCCGTCCATGCGCGATGATGGACCGCACGAACACGGCCCGCAGCG
This sequence comes from uncultured bacterium, assembly GCA_937881155.1. Lineage (GTDB taxonomy): Bacteria > Actinomycetota > UBA4738 > UBA4738 > HRBIN12 > CALGFI01. The sequence goes on from CALGFI010000186.1 coordinate 2,247, forward strand.
CACCCTTTGGACGAACCGTTTCGACGTATCGACCGCGACCCGTGAGGAACCTCGGGTCCTCGATTCGACGGACAACACGTCCGAAGATCGGGTTCGTCATGAGCCGTCGAATACCACGGGAGCGAGTATGCGCAGAACGCTGACGTTCGCGGGATGTTTCGTCGTCATCGCGGCGCTGGCTGTGGCGCCCGCACGAGCCGACGTCGGAGCCAGAGAGATCGCCGGCGGCCTGCAGCAGCCGGTCGCCTTCACGTTCGGACCCGACCGGCAGCTCTGGTACGTCGAGAAGGACTCGGGCGAGATCCGCGTGATCGACCTCGCGACGGGCGACGACCGGCTGTTCGAGACGGTGGGTGGCGTGAACGGCGAAGGCGAGCGCGGGATGCTCGGCATCGCGTTGCATCCTCGGTACCCCGACCGTCCGTTCGTATACGTGTATGCGACGCGGTCGGCGAACGGCAACCTGCGGAATCAGATCCTGCGCTACCAGGATCGCAACGGTAGCGGCGCGAACCTCCGGACGATCTTCTCGAGTCCGGCGAGCTCGAGCCCGTACCACAACGGCGGGCGCATCCTGTTCGGCCGGGACGGCATGCTCTACGCGATCGTCGGCGAGGGGCACGCTGCGGCCAACTCACAGAACCTCGACAACGAGCTCGGCAAGATCCTCCGGATGACGCCGGCCGGCGGCGTTCCGCGGTCGAACCCGTTCAACAACCGGATCTGGGCGTTCGGGATCCGCAACTCGTTCGGGTTCGCCTTCGATCCCGCGACCCACGACCTGTGGCAAACCGAGAACGGGCCGGCGTGCAACGACGAGGTGAATCTGATCGTCCGCCGCGGCAACTACGGATGGGGGTCGTCGGCGACGTGCACCGGGTCGTCGCCGGCCAACACGAACCAGGACGGCCCCAACCCGATCCTCCCCGCCTCGTTCTACGCGAACGCGATCGGCATCACGGGGATCGCGTTCTGCGACGGATGCGGCCTCGGAGGGCGGAGCGACGGCGCCGCGTTCCACGGCGCCGTGAACGACGGGCGCGTGACGCGGTTGATCCTGAACCGGCGGCGTGACGACGTGGATCGCCAAACGATCGTGTACAACCACCCTCAAGGAACGCTGTCGTTCGAGATCGGACCCCGAGGGCGCATCTACTTCAGCGATTTCAACGGCATCTACCGGCTCGTTCGCACCTGACGCGCCCGCTCGGCCGGCAACCGTTTCGGCCTCTGGCGCCGAGGGAACGTGCGAGGTACCCTCATCCACGTCACGCGAGGAGGCCAACTCCGTGGATATCGGACCGCTGAAGCGAGTCATCGAGGTGGAGCCGGTGTCGCTGCCCGTGCCCGAGGAGCTTCCCGAGCCGGAGCGCGTCCCCGAAGCCGAGCCCGCCGAACCGGCGCCCTGACGGATGCCCGAGCCTTGGACCGCGGCGGGACCGGCGGTCCTGGCCGAAGCGATCGACGCGTGGAGAACGTGGACGCTCGCCGGATCGAATGATGGTCTCGAGGTTCGGCTCTTCCCGATCGCCGGAACCGGCAAGGCGTGGCCCGTCCGCGAACCCGTCCTCGGCCGCTGCGCGAGGCGGCGGAGTCACGCGGTTCCCGGTCTCGACTGCACGTGCGGGATCCACGCGACGCACACCATCGACATCCTTCGACGAACGCGCGATCCGTCCGTTCTCGGAACCGTAGCCCTGTGGGGACGCGTCGCCGAGCACGAGCACGGGTGGCGCGCTGAATTCGGCTACCCGCAGCGGGTCGCGCTGATCTGCCAACTGTGCTTCTGGCAACGCGGGGGTTCGTCGTCGAGCTGCGACATCGTCGTACGTCACCGCGGCGGTCGCATGGTTCCGCTCTGCACGCCGCACCTCGATCTGTGCCGGCGCTACGGCTACCCGGTGCGGCGCGTTCTGGAAGCGAGCAGGGTCGAACGCGCGGTGCTCGGCGTCTATGCGGTCGACGTGCTGCGGCTCTCGGTCCCGTCGGCGAGCGGCGCCGGGATCGGCGACCACGCGGTCGTCTGACCGAAACACGCGCTGCGGTGGCCCGGGGTACGGTTCGGGGCGCGTGAGCCGAAACGAACCCGCGGAGCCGAACGTCGACCACCGCGTCGCGTGGCTCGCCGCCTACAGCTGGCGTCTCCTGGTCATCGCCGCGGCGGCGCTCGGCGTCTTGTGGGTCATGCAGCTGCTGGCCCCGGTACTCGTGCCGGCCGTCATCGCGCTGTTCCTCACGCGACTTCTGACGCCCGTCAACGAGGTGTTCCGACGCCGC
>CALGFI010000187.1 GCA_937881155.1 uncultured bacterium
TGGGCGCCGAGGCAGCCGCGGCCGCCGAGGCGCACCGCGCCGGACGGCCGGATGACGTCCCCGAAGAGCTCGTCCGTGCGGTCACCGCGTTCGGAGATGACGCGGCGATTCGGATCTCGGAGTTCGCCGAGGCGGGAGCCCATGCCGTCGTCTATCCCGTGGCCGTCGACGGATCGGCGGCCTCGATCGAGGCGACGCTCCTGGCGCTTGCCCCGGTCTGAGGCGAGATGCCGGTGTAAACTCCGGGATCAAGGATTTGCAAGGTCTGCACCGTCGAAAAGGGGAAAACGGCCAACGGGATAGGCCCGAAGGGACACGCCAAAGGGGACGGACATGACCTACACGATCGCCGAGCCGTGCATCGACGTGAAGGACCGGGCCTGCGTTGACGAGTGCCCGGTCGACTGCATCTATGAGGGTGGGCGGATGCTCTACATCCACCCCGACGAGTGCGTCGACTGCGGGGCGTGCGAGCCGGTCTGCCCCGTGACCGCGATCTTCTACGAAGACGACGTGCCCGCGGAGTGGAAGCAGTTCACGCCCATCAACGCCGAGTTCTTCGCGGAGAACGTGAGCGCGATCGGTTCACCGGGCGGGGCCGCCCAGGTGGGGCCGGTTGCGGTCGATCACCCGGTCGTCGCGGGCTGGCCGTCCGTCGGCTGACCGTTCGCAGGCCCATCGCCGTTCGGCGGGAGCTCGCCCGGCCCGGCGAACACCGCGTCGTCCGGCCACCTCGCCCGTGACTTCGCCGCGAGCTTGGCCATGAGCGCGACCGCGGCGGGATCCTCCGACGACGGTCGCCACTCGACGACACCATCGGCGACCGCCCGCCCCCACAGGTCGGCGCCCTTGTCGGTCCTGATGACCGTCAGCGTCCAGCCGTCGCTCTGACCCAGCCCTCCGAACGAGATGTCCGCGTGCTCAGCCGCGAAGTCGGGGCACTTCATGCACCCGGGGCGCGTGAACTCCTGCGCCTTCTTCAGCGAGTACGTGATCTCCTCGCCGTCGCGCGTGTAGAACAGGAGCTTGCCCTTCACGTTCACGCGGGCCAGGTCGTCGAGCTCGAGTCCGAGCCGCCGCTGCGCGATCTCGACCATCAAACCGTCGTACGTGAACGACTTCGAGCACAGAAGTCCGAACGTCCACGCGATCTTTCGCGCCCACTTGTTGACGCGACGCGCACTCAGCGAACCGGTCACGCTCGCCTGACACGACATCCCCACGAGCGCGAGCTTCGACAGTCCCATCTCGGCGGCCTTGGTCAGTGCCAGCGGGTTCGCCGAGTACGTATAGCGCGAGCCGGCCGTCTCGAGGACGCCGCGCTCGTCGGTGACGACCGTTGGCTCGGCGTCCCAAGGACGGTCCTCGGACAGCTTCGACGTGAGTGCCCCGTCGATCTCGCCGTTCTTCATCCCCCAGATCAGCAGTGCGGACACGACACCGCCGTCCTGGCCGTGCATCAACGCCTCGGCCGACGCAGCGCGGGCGAGGACGATCTCCCGGTGCTGGCCGATCACGTCCTCCGGGCCGCGGGTGCGGCCGAACAGGCGGAGGTCGATCTCGCCCTCCCATTCGCGGAACCGAGGGCACGCCCGGGTGCAGATGTCGCAGCCTCGATCGCCGTGAGTGCACGCGGCCGGGCCGTCTTCCTGCAACTGCACGGGTTCGTCGTTCGCGTAGCCGAGCACGTGGAAGGGACAGGCGACGATGCACGCCGTACAGCCAGTGCACAGTCCGGTGAGGACGACCTCGTCGTACAGGTCGCGCCACTGCGTCTTGTCGGCGGTGGAGGCCATCCGCGACGCAAGTATAGGCGGAGCGATCCGAGGCCCTCCGTGCCTCGTAGTACCCACACCCGTTAGGCTCGATCGGCAGCGAGGAAGGAGCGATCGATGCGTTCGACGACGTGGGTCCGTCTGGTGGCTGTGGTGTTTTCGCTCTCACTGATCCTTGCTGCGTGCGGCGGCGACGACGAGGGGAACGGTGGAGCGACCGGAGCGACCAACGGCGGTGCGACAGGCGAGACCACAGGCGGTGGCGGCGAGAACGAGATCGTGATCCAGGGATTCACGTTCCAGCCGTCGACGATCACTGTGTCCGGCCCGACCGACGTCACCGTGACGAACGAGGACTCCACACCGCATACGTTCACGCTCGACGACGAGAGCGTCGACCTGGAGCTCGCCGGCGGCGAGAGCGGGACGGCGACGATCGACGTGTCCGAGTCGACCGGGTTCTTCTGCAGGATCCACCCGAACATGACCGGAACGGTCGAGGTCGCCTAACCGCCGAACGGGCGATCCGGTCGCGACGCGTCCGGCGCCGCCGACCGGTCAGATCGAGCCGAGGACGCGGTAGCGGCCGGTCAGATCGAAAACGACTCGCCGCACGCGCACTCGTGCACCGCGCGCGGGTTCAGCATCTTCAGACCGCCGCCGAGGAGCGCGTCGTTGAATTCGAGGGTCGAGCCCTCGACGATCGGCGCGCTCTTCTGATCGACGAGGACACGAACACCGTCGGCGGCCGGTACGACGTGATCGCTCTCGGTCGGAGTGTCGAACGCCAGCTCGTAGGAGAAGCCGGAGCAACCGCCGGCGACGACGCGAACGCGAAGCACGGGCTCGGCGCCCTGTTTCTCCGCGAGCTGGCGGATCTTCGTCGCCGCCTTGTCGGTGACCTCGATCACGGTGGCGGTGCGCTCCATGGATCCAGGATAGCGCCCCAGGCGGCCGAACCCCGCGGCTGCTCTACCATGGCCGTGATGGCCTCCACGGCGCTGCTCGCCGGTCTTTCAACGGCGCTCGACCAGGATCCTCGGCACGAGCCGCCACCAGGCGACCGCCTGGCATCCGTCCTCGTCCCGATCGTGGACGTCGCGTCCATCGTGTTCACGCGACGAACCGAAGAGCTGCCACGGCACCCCGGCGAGATCTCGTTCCCCGGAGGGATCCGGCACGACGACGACGCGTCCCCGCTCGACACGGCGCTCCGCGAAACCGAGGAAGAGCTGGGGATCGCGCCGTCGAGCGTCGACGTGCTCGGCGCGCTCCCGCCGGTGCCCACGTTCGTCTCGCGGATCTTGATCGTTCCGTTCGTCGGCGTCCTCCGGACCGGCCGGGAGTTCCGCCCGAACCCGGGCGAGATCGCCGAGGTGCTCACCTACCCCGTCGACGAGCTCATGGCGGCAGAGACGCAGGTCGAGTGGCGCCGCGGCAAGGGGGTCTACGTGGGACAGGCCTACGAGATGGGGGACCACACGATCTGGGGAGCGACGGCGAAGATTCTCGGGAGTCTCCTCGAGATCGTCCGGCGGGTGGACGCATGAGCCAACCGAACTCGCCGCCGGATGGACCCTCGGACGACGAGCTCCGCGAGATCCTGTCCGAGGCGAAGACCATCGCCGTCGTCGGCCTGTCGTCCAAGCCGGATCGGCCGTCGTACGAGGTGTCCGAGTTCTTGCAGCAACGTGGGTACCGCATCGTCCCGGTCAACCCGAACGAGACCGAGATCCTCGGCGAGCGCGCGTATCCGACGCTGCTCGACGTTCCCGACGACGTCGCGATCGATGTCGTCGACGTCTTCCGTCGCCCGGAGCACACGCCGCCGGTCGCCGAGCATGCCGTCGCCCGACGCGCGAAGATGCTCTGGTTGCAAGACGGCATCGCGAATGACGAAGCCCGCCGGATCGCAGAGGACGCGGGCCTGAGGGTCGTGATGGACGACTGCATCAAGCGGGAAATGAGGCGGCTGCTGCCGCCTGCGTGAAGGTCCGGCCGTCGTTATCGAGGGGGACGCGAAGCATGCAGAAGTGGGAGTACTTCGTGGCGCCGCTGCTCGAGCACAATCCCGGCGACATCTTGAACACGTTCGGCGAGGACGGCTGGGAGCTCGTCGGCGTCGCACAGATCACCAACCCAATGGGCGGCCAGTCGCTCGTCGCCTACATGAAGCGCCCGCGCGCGTAGGCGTTCGGCCCTGACGTACGCTCCAGCGTCGTGCTCCGGATCGACCACGTCGTCTTTGCGGTACCTGACCTCGACGCCGCCGCCGATCGATTCCGTCGCGACCACGGTCTCGACTCGGCGCCCGGAGGGCGCCATCCAGGGTGGGGGACGGCAAACCGCATCGTTCCCCTGGGCCACGATTACATCGAGCTGATCGCGGTCGAAGACGACGCCGTAGCGGCGGGAACGCCGTTCGGACGAGCGGTGCTCGAGCGAGCCCAAAGCGGCGGCGGATGGCTCGCCATCTCCGTATCGACGGACGACCTCGATGCTGTGGGCGGGAGACTCGGGCTCGACGTGACCGCAGGCGCGCGCGAACGTCCCGACGGGACCGAGGTCAGATGGCGGAGCGCCGGTCTGGAGGATCCGCGCCGCGAGCCGTTCCTGCCGTTCTTCATCTCCTGGGAGGGAGCGGCTGAATCTCACCCAGGCCGCCTTCGCGCCGGTCATGGCGTTCAGGCCACCGGGATCGCGCGGATCGACGTCCAAGGCGACGATCGTTCGTTGCGCTCGTGGCTCGGTGGCGAGGATCTCCCCATCCGCGTGATGGATGCCGGCGCGCGGGTCATATCCGTCGCGCTCGCGACGCATGACGGTCAGCTCGTGATCAGCTGAGCGCCTGCTCCAGGTCGGCGACGAGGTCGTCCGGGTGCTCGATCCCCACCGAGACGCGCACGAGCGACTCGGGAACCTCGAGCGGCGAGCCCGCCACGCTGGCGTGGGTCATCGGCCCGGGAACCTCGATGAGCGACTCGACGCCTCCGAGCGACTCCGCGAGGAAGAAGATCCTCGTGCGTTCGGCCACGGCGATCGCGTCGTCGCGCGAGCGAGTCTCGAAGCTCAGCATGCCTCCGAACCGTCGCATCTGCCGCGCGGCGACGTCGTGGCCGGGGTGATCCGGTAAGCCCGGGTAATAGACCCTGGCCACCTTTGGGTGGCCGGCGAGGAACTCGGCGATGCGCTCGGCGCCCGTGCAGTGCGCTTCCATCCGGATGGCCAGGGTCTTCACGCCCCGGAGCGCGAGGAAACAGTCCATCGGTCCCGGAACGGCGCCGGCGGCGTTCTGCAGGAACGTGAGCCGTTCGATCAGCTCGTCGTCGCTGGTGACGATCGCGCCGCCGATCAGATCGGAGTGGCCGCCGAGGTACTTCGTCACCGAATGGACGACGACGTCGGCGCCGAGCCCGAGAGGCCTCTGGAGGTAGGGCGTGGCGAAGGTGTTGTCGACGACGCACATGGCGCCCGCCTCGCGCGAGATCGCGGCGACGCGCTCGATGTCGACGATCTTCATCAACGGGTTGGTCGGCGACTCGAGCCACACGATCCGCGTTCGATCACGGATCGCCGCGCGGAGCGATACCTCATCGGCCAGGTCGACCGTGTCGAACTCGACGCCCCACCCGTTCATCACTCTGGCGAGCAGCCGGTACGTCCCGCCGTAGACGTCATCGCCGAGCACGACGTGGTCGCCGGGGCGGAGCGTCAGCAGGAGTGTCGTCGTCGCCCCGAGACCGCTCGAGAACGAGAGTGCGCGCGTTCCACCCTCGAGCGACGCGAGGACCTCCTGCAGCGCCTCTCTCGTGGGATTTCCGCCGCGGGCATAGTCGTACGCCTTCGGCTTGCCGACCGCCGGTTGCGCGTACGTCGAGGTCTGATAGATCGGGACGCTGACCGCGCCGAACTCGGCGTCAGGGTCCTGCCCGACGTGGATCGCGCGGGTCTCGAACCGCATGCCCGCCGGCTCGTCGCGCGGAGCTATTGGGGACCGTCCCGTTCCATCAGTCGCGGGGCCGGTGCGCTAGGTATTCCAGGAAGTCGCTCCGCGTCAGCACGCCGAGCGCTTGGCCGGCCTTGACGACGAGGACCGCCGGCCCGTGCTGGAGCCCCTCGAACGCCACATCGACCGGCTCGTCGAACTCGACCATCGTGATCGGAGGCCCCATGACCTCCGCCACGTCGGCCTGCAGCGCATCGGGATCGCGGAAGATCCGGTCGAGCAGCTCGCGCTCGCGTATCGAGCCGACGAACTGCGCGACGTCCATCGAATCCTCGCGCACCACAGGCGCCTGCGAGATCGAATAACGCTGAAGCACGTCGATGGCCTGCCGAACCTTGTCGCGCGCGTTCACCGTCACGAGCGGTGGCACCTCTCCGTGGCGGCCCCCCAGCACCTCCTCGACGCGGACCACCTCGGGCCGTTCGGTCAGCCCGTACTGGAGCAGCCACGTGTCCGAGTACAGCTTCGACAGGTAGTTCCGGCCGGTGTCGGGAAGGATCACGACGACGACGTCGTCCGGGCCGAGCTCGCGCGCGACCTCCACCGCAGCGACGACCGCCGTTCCGGACGAGCCGCCGACGAGGATGCCCTCCTCGCGCGTGATCCGTCGTGCCATGCGGAACGCATCTCGGTCGGTGACCCGCACGTACCGATCGACCGTCGACGGGTCGAACGTCCGCGGCCAGAAGTCCTCGCCGATACCTTCGGTGAGGTAGGGGTGGACGTCGCCGGAGAAGATCGAGCCCTCGGGGTCGGCGCCGACGACCAGGATGTCCGGGTTCTGTTTCTTGAGGTATCTGGCGACGCCGGTGATCGTGCCACCAGTACCGACACCGGCGATGAACGCCGTGATCCGCCCGTCGGTCTGCCGCCAGATCTCCGGCCCGGTCGTCGCCTCGTGCGCGGCCGGGTTGTCTTCGTTGAAGTACTGGTTCGGTTGGAACGCGCCGGGGATCTCCTCGGTGAGGCGGTCCGCGACGCGGTAGTAGGACTCGGGCGACTCGGGCGCGACGGCCGTCGGCGTGATCACGACCTCGGCGCCGTACGCGCGCAGGAGCGAGATCTTCTCCTGACTCATCTTGTCCGGCATCACGAAGATGCACTTGTAGCCGCGGATCGCTGCCGCGATGGCGAGACCGTGGCCCGTGTTGCCGGACGTCGGCTCGACGATCGTGCCGCCCGGCTTCAGCAGGCCGGCCCGCTCCGCGGCCTCGATCATCCGAAGGCCGATCCGGTCCTTGACGCTCCCGCCGGGGTTCAGCATCTCGAGCTTCGCCAGGACGGTCGGGCGAAGGCCGCGGGAGATCTTGTTCAGGCGGACGAGAGGCGTCTCGCCCACGGCATCCAGGAACGAGTCGAGAACCTCCAATGCACCCCTTCCTTCAGCGAGAAACTCGCAAAGCACTCGCTCGCTGTGCTATCCCTCCCGGCGGTCGGCGCTGCCTATCGTCCCACGAACCCGGCGCCACCAACGGCTCTCGGAAACGACGACGCTGACCGATTCATTGGGGACGCCGACGGAGCGCGGTAACCAGGGAAGGGAGTCGAACGACGTGAGCGACGAGGCCGCCATCGCAGGCGGCGGTTCGGTGCTCGTGGTGGACGACGACCCGTTCATCGGCCGGCTCCTCGAGATCGAGCTGAGGGCGTCCGGGTACGACGTCCGGGTGGCGAGCGACGGCGCTCGCGCGCTCGAGATGGCCCGGGAGAACTGCCCGGAGCTGGTCCTTGCCGACGTGATGATGCCGAACATGGACGGCTTCGAGCTCACGAGGCAGCTCCGGCGGGACAGCCGAACGGCTTCGGTCAGCGTGATCATGCTCACCACGCGAGGTCTCTCCGAGGACAAGCTCCTGGGGTTTGCGGCTGGTGCGGACGACTACATCGTCAAGCCCTTCGACACGCCGGAGCTCCTCGCCCGGATCCGTGGTGTCCTCCGGCGGGCGAAGGAGATGCGCCAGCAGTCCCCGCTCACGGGCCTTCCGGGCAACGTCCGGATCGAGGAGGAGATCGAGCAGCGCGTCCAGAAGGGTGCCGAGTTCGCGATCCTGTACGCCGACCTCGACCACTTCAAGGCGTTCAACGACCACTACGGGTTCCTGCGCGGTGATCAGGCGATCCAGGTCACGGCCCGACTGATCCAGGCCACGGCGAGCGAGCGCGGCGGTCCCGACACGTTCGTCGGGCACATCGGCGGCGACGATTTCGTCGTCCTGTGCGACGCCGCTGAGGCCGAGGAGATCGCCGAGCTTCTCGCGCAGCGGTTCGACGCGGCGGTTCCCGACCTGTACGACGACGATGATCGCGAGCGCGGTCGGATCGCGGTGACGAACCGCCGCGGTGAGATGCAGCAGTTCCCGTTCCTGTCGATCTCGATCGGCGTGGCGACCACGGCGCACCGGTCGTTCGAACACTTCGCCGAGGCCGTTGCGATCGCCACGGAGATGAAGATGTACACGAAGTTGACGCCTGGCTCGTCGTGGGCCGTCGACCGTCGGACCTCTTAGTTCGGTTTCCGCAGGGGCGCGGGCCGTCCCATGAAGTAGCCCTGCCCGAGGCGCACGCCGAGCTCGATCAGCGTGTCCTGTTCCTCCTGCCGTTCCACTCCCTCCGCGATCACGGACATGCCGAGCTCGTCGGCGAACGAGACGAGCGCCGCCGCGAGGGCACGTTGGGGGCGATGCGCGTGCACGTCTCTCGTCAGGCTGATGTCGAGCTTGATGATGTCGGGTTCGATCCGAAGGATGTGCCGGAGGCTGGCGAACCCCGCCCCGGCGTCATCGATGGCCACGCGGGTCCCACGATCGCGGACCCGGGCAACGGCGGCCATCAGCCGGTCATAGTCCTCGACGGCTTCGTGTTCGGTGAGCTCGACGACGACCCGATCCGCGTCAACCGCGTCGAGGAGCTCGAGCAATCCTTCCGACTCCGCCGCGCGATGGGAGAGGTTCACGGAGATGAACCGGTCGAGCGGGATCATGTCGAGGTCGGACAGCGCCGTTCGTGCACACGCGAGCTCCAGCTCGGCGCCGAGTCCGATCTCCGCTGCCACCGCGAACCATCGATCGACGGTCCAATCGGACTCGGTGTCGTTGAATCGGGAGAGCGCCTCCATCCCGACGACGCTGTGATCCTCGAGCTCGACGATCGGCTGGTACACGATCGAACGCCCGTCGCCCTCCATCGCCGCGGTGATCAGGGCGGTTCGCGCCTGCAGTTCGATCGACTCGGTCTCCTCGCGCTGGAGCTGTTCGGCGAGGCCCTTCACCAGGCCGGTCATCACGTCTGGCGAGATGCTCGGCTGGCCACGCGCGGCGCGCACGATCGACGCCACGATCTCCGTCGGCGCCGTTCCCTTCACCAGGTAGCCGACGGCTCCGCTCTCGAGCATGTGAACGACGGTCGTGCGATCGGCGGCCACGGTGAGCGCGAGCACCCGGGTCTTCGGCAGGCTCGAGTGGACGACCTCCGCCACACGCATCCCGCCGCCACCCGGCATCCGAACGTCGACGAGCGCAACGTCGGGGTGCGTCGCCTCGGCGACGGCGATGGCCTCATCGGCGTTCCGAGCGGAGCCGACGAGCTCGAGCGCCGGATCGGAGGCGACCAGCTCGGCGAGCGTGTCTCGAATGACCGCCTCGTCGTCGGCGACCATCACGCGGATCGGTGCGTCGGCCACGGCGCGACGGTATGGCAGGGTGCCCCGGCAAGCAACGACCCGGCACCCACACCCGCAGAATCACGGTTGGCGCCGCCGTCGCGTTTGGCGCCGCCGCCGCGGTTGGCCGTCGGCCGCGCCCGGAACGGCGACCTATCATCCCGAGCGAGATGTCGTCCCGCGAGATCCGGGCTCCACGCGGCAACGAGCTGACGTGCAAGGCATGGCCGCAAGAGGCAGCGCTCCGGATGTTGATGAACAACCTCGACCCGGACGTCGCCGAGCGGCCCGAGGACCTGGTCGTCTACGGCGGAACCGGACGCGCGGCGAGGTCCTGGGAGGCGTTCGACGCCATCGTCCGGACGCTCCGAGATCTGGAGAGCGACGAGACGCTGCTCGTGCAATCGGGAAAGCCGGTCGCCGTGTTTCGAACGCATCCGATGGCGCCGCGCGTGTTGATCTCGAACGCGATGGTCGTGCCGAAGTGGGCCGATTGGGACACCTTCCGGGAGTTGGAGGCGGCGGGGCTCACGATGTACGGCCAGATGACCGCGGGCTCGTGGATCTACATCGGCACGCAAGGCATCTTGCAAGGAACGTTCGAGACGTTCGCCGAAGCCGCGTCGCAGCGCTTCGACGGCTCGCTTCGCGGGACGATCACGCTGACCGGCGGGCTCGGCGGCATGGGCGGCGCGCAGCCGCTCGCGGTGACGATGAACGAGGGCGTGGCGCTGTGCGTCGAGGTCGATCCCGCGAGGATCGAACGTCGGATCAAGACCAGGTACCTCGACCGCGAGACGCCCGATCTGGACGAAGCCGTTCGATGGGCTTCCGAAGCGCGGGAAGCCGGCGAGGCGGTCTCGATCGGAGTCGTCGGCAACTGCGCGGAGGTGTTGCCGGAGCTCATGCGGCGCGGGTTCGGGCCGGACCTCGTGACCGATCAGACGAGCGCGCACGATCCCCTCGGCGGGTACGTGCCCGCCGGCGTGTCGCCGGAGGAAGCCGCGTCGCTCCGCTCGTCCGATCCGCACGAGTACGAACGACGCGCGTACGAGTCGATGGCTCGTCACGTCGAAGCGATGATCGCGTTCCAGGACGGCGGCGCGGTCGTGTTCGACTACGGGAACAACCTCCGAGCAGGTGCCGCCGCCGGGGGGCTCTCGCGCGAACGCGCCTACGCGTACCAGGGGTTCGTTCCCGCGTTCGTCCGCCCGATGTTCTTCGAGGGCAAGGGGCCGTTCCGGTGGGTCGCGCTCTCCGGCGACCCCGAGGACATCCACAAGACGGACGTCGCGGTGGCCCAGCTGTTCCCCGAGAACGAGCGGTTACGACGGTGGTTGGACATGGCCGAGGAGCGCGTCGCGTTCCAGGGGTTGCCGGCGCGGATCTGCTGGCTCGGTTACGGCGAACGCGCGAAGGCCGGACTCCGGTTCAACGAGATGGTTCGGTCCGGCGAGCTGTCCGCACCGATCGTGATCGGACGCGACCACCTCGACTCGGGAAGCGTGGCGAGCCCGTACCGCGAGACCGAGGCGATGAAGGATGGCTCGGACGCCATCGCCGACTGGCCGATCCTGAACGCGTTGGTGAACACCGCCGCCGGCGCGCACTGGGTGAGCGTGCACCACGGCGGCGGCGTCGGGATCGGCTACTCGATCCACGCCGGCATGGTGGTCGTCGCCGACGGAACGGACGACGCCGCTGAGCGCCTCGAGCGCGTGCTCACGACGGACCCCGGGACGGGCGTCGTTCGTCACGCCGATGCCGGCTACGAAGAGGCGCTGGCCGTCGCGGCCGAGCGCGGGGTCCGCCTTCCCTGGCGCGAGTAGCGACTAGGCGCGGCCGCCGTTGCCGCTCGCGCGGTCGGCCGCTTCCCGTGACGCGTACTCGGGGTCGGTTCGGTAGACGAGGTAGTCGACGGCCGCCCACATCGTCTTCGACAACGGCCAGAACAGCAGGGGTACGACGATGGCCACGCCGATCGACGCGAGGGTGAGCCACAGGACGTGGACGTCTGGCAGGTCGACGATCAACCACACGATCAACAAGGTCAGCCAGACGGCCGCCGTGACCGCGTAGTTGATCGTCATCGCGCCGAGGAACCCGCCCTCCTCGCGTTCCAGGCGGAGGCCGCAGCGAGGGCATCGGCGCCTGATCCTGAACCACGTCTCGAACAGACGCCCACCGCCGCACCGCGGACAACGCCGAATCGCTCCGCGAGCGAACGCCGTCACCGCGCCTGGCTCGTGCGCGGATCGGCGTCGTTGCGATGTCCGTGACTTCTCGCGCGACGTCGTCGCCGGTGCGGAGGGCGCGGTGGACGGGACGATCTCCCCGCGGGGGTCCTCGGGATCGAGATCGTCGAAGGGTCCGCGCATCGTCTTTGCCAGCGTACGGCGGTTGCCCGGCCACGCGCCGCGACCGTAGCCTTGCCGCCGTGCCTGTCCGAGTCGGCGAGCGGCTTTCATTGCACGACGTCGTCGCGGTCGCGCACGGCGAGACCGTGGAGCTTTCGGCCGCCGCGGTCGACCGGATCCGAGCCGCCCGCTCCGTGATCGAGTCTGCGATCGAGTCGAACGCGACCGTCTACGGCGTCACGACCGGCTTCGGCAGCCTGGCGAACGTTCGGATCGAACCCCAACGGGCGGACGTGCTCCAGCAGCACATCGTCCGCTCGCACGCGACCTCGGTGGGCCGGCCGCTCTCTCGCGAGGAGGCGCGCGCGATGTTGCTGCTCCGGGCACACGTTCTCGCGCTCGGGCACTCGGGCGTCCGCGTCGAGCTCGTCGAGCGGATGGTCGAGATGCTCAACCGGGACCTCGTCCCGGTCGTGCCGGAGCAGGGTTCGCTCGGTGCGTCGGGCGATCTCGCACCGCTGGCGAACCTGTCACTCACGTTGCTCGGTCGCGGCGAGATCGTTACCGACGGCACGCGCGTCCCCGCCCGCGATGCCCTTTCCGCCGCGGGCCTCGAGCCGCTCGAGCTCAGTGCCAAGGAAGGGCTCGCGCTGGTCAACGGCACGCAGGGGATGCTCGCCGTCGGCATCCTCGCCGCCGATCGCGTCGGGCGGCTCGTGAAGACGAGTGACGTCGTCGCGGCGATGACGATCGAAGCCGCGCTCGGCTCGGATCGCGTCTTCGACGAACGACTCGCCGCGTTGCGGCCACATCCGGGCGTCGTGGCGTCGACTTCGAACCTGCGGCGACTGCTCGATGGCAGCGCGATCGTCGCCTCACACCGCGACAGTCCGCACCTCGTTCAAGACGCGTACTCGATCCGGTGCGCACCACAGGTGAACGGGGCCACGCGCGAGGCGCTCCGGTTCACGACCTCGATCCTCGACGTCGAGGCGAACGCGGTCTCCGACAATCCGATCGTCCTGCCCGACCCCGGCGAGGTTCTCTCGGGCGGGAACTTTCACGGGCAACCCGTCGCCGTTGCGCTCGACACCCTCGCCACGGCGATCGTCCCGCTCGCGAGCGTCGCCGAACGGCGCCTGTACCGGCTGCTCGACCCGGCACGCAACAACGGTCTCCCTGCGTTCCTGGTCGAGGACACCGGCCTGAACTCTGGGTTCATGCTCGCGCAGTACACAGCTGCATCGCTCGTCTCCGAGTGCAAGACGCTGGCCCATCCCGCGTCCGTCGATTCGATCCCGTCCTCGGCCGGTCAGGAAGATCACGTGAGCATGGGTATGACGTCGGCGAGACATGCTCGGGAGGTGGTGACGAACGCCGAGATCGTCATCGCGCTCGAGGCGCTCGCCGCGGCGCAGGCGCTGGATCTTCGCGCCCCGCTCGAGCCTGCGGCTGGAACGCGTGCGGCGAGAGATGCGATCCGCGCTCGAGTCGCGTTCCTCGAGGCGGACCGCGAGCTCGGCGACGACATCGCCGCCGTTACGGAGCTCGTTCGATCGGGTGCCTTGCTCGACGCGGCCGAGGGGGCGGTCGGCCCACTCGACTAACGCGCTCGTCGGAGTGGGTTTCATCGCTGCGCAGTTCGGGGGACCATAGGGTCGTGGGTCGGATCAGCGACTACCGGTTCGGGCACGTCGTGGTGGACGGAGAGTCACACGCCCGTGACGTGATCGTCCTCCCCGGTCGCGTCGTCGCGAACTGGTGGCGGCGCGACGGGCACGCCCTAGCGCTCGACGATCTGGCCGGTGTGATGGACGAGCTGCCCGAGCGCCTGGTTGTCGGCTGTGGCGCCGCGTCGCGGATGCGTCCGGACTCAGCAGCGCTCGCCGAGCTCCACCGGCGTGGGATCGATGTCGAAACGTACCCGACCGAGGAGGCCGTACGACGGTTCGCGGCTTGCGACCCGGCGAAGACCGCGGCGGCCCTTCACCTCACCTGCTGAGCCGGCCTAGTGGTAGACGACGACGGGGGTCCCGTAATCCGCCTGGCGATACGTCCAGATCGCGTTCCAATAGGGGATCCGAACGCAGCCGTGACTCGCGGCGTACGTCGGCACCTCGGTCCATCCGTGGAGCGCACGCAGTCCGTCGAAGTAGCTCGGATAGTACAGACGGTTCTCGCTGTGGCCGGCGAGCTTGCGGAACACCTGGAACGAGCCGTCACGCGTCGCGCCGTTCGCGCCCGTCGAGACGTGCAGGATGTTCGTGACCTCGCCGTCGCGAACCGTGTAGAGGACCTGACGCGTCTGGTCGACCTCGATGTGGAACCCGGACCAGTCGCGTTCGGGTCGCGGACGGATCGGGTGGGCCAGTGCGCGCCACGTCGCCGAGCTCACCGAGAACACTCGGCTCATCCGCTGCACCTTGTGGAACGCGACGACCGCGTCGGCCGTTCGGAAGTCGTAGTGACCGTCCCCGGCGTCGGCGAGGCGGTAGTTCAGCTCGACCAGTCGCTCCTCGAGGAGCCGGACGAACACGCCGCGCGAGCCCGAGCTGAGCGACGGCAACGGCGTGGTGTCGGCCGCGGAGATTGCCGTTCCGCGAACCAGGTCGTCCGCGACGAACGACGCACGCGCGCGGACGGTTCCCGGCGTCATGACGCGAAGCCGCGTCTCGAACCCACCGGCTGACCCGATCTCAACGCGCCGGTCCTCCGACACGCGACCGTTCGCGATGAGCGCAACGTGGACACGGCTACCGGGTCGAGCGGGCTTGACGGTTCCGCGGACGACCACCTCGTCGAACAGGCGTGCCTCGGTCATCCGAACGGTGACGATCGCGCCGACCCGGACCGTGACGCCCGCACTCGTCGCGGACCCCCATACCGCGCGATACGTTTGGGAGCCGTTGGGGCGAACCGTGAGCGAGAAGTTGCCCGCAGCCCCCGTCCTCACCGTGTCGACAACGGCGTCGGACGAGTCTCGGATCTCGATCGTCTCGCCTCCGGTGGCGGGCGAGGTCGAGCCGGAGAGCCGAACTTCGTGGCCGAACAGGATCTTCGTGGCCGACGCCTCGAGCGTGACGCTTTGGTTCGTGGCCTGAGCGCCGGCCGCGGCGGCGAAGACGACGACGAGTAGGAACGAGCCGGCAATCGCCGCGAGCGACCGAAGCCTCATCCCGTGCCTCCGATCCTGGTTCCGCCGACGTACGTGTGCCGCACGGGATTGTGGCCCGGGCGGTACGGGACGTGACGGAACGCCTCCCCTTCGAGGATCACCAGGTCGGCCCGCCGTCCGGGCGTCAGCGTCCCCCGCGTCTCACTCAAGCCGAGCACCCACGAGGGAATCATCGTCGCGGCGGCGAGCGCCTTGAGCGGCGTCATCCGGTAGAGCGAACACGCGGTCGCGATTGCCTCGGGCATCGAGACGACGGGCGAGGTTCCCGGGTTGCAGTCGGTGGCGATCGCGATGGCGGCCCCCGCCGCGTCGAGCGCGCGAACGTCGGGCGG
>CALGFI010000188.1 GCA_937881155.1 uncultured bacterium
CGGCCGGCCATGCGCAGCCCGTCGAACGCCTGCGGGCTCGTCACCTCGTGAACGAGGTGGAGGTCGACGTACAGCAGGTCGGGCTCGCCTTCCGCGCGATGAACGACGTGGCGTTCCCAGACCTTCTCGGCGAGCGTTCGGGCCGTCGCGGACATCAGTCCTCATGGTGACAGGCGACGCCGAGTCCGTCTAGGCTAGTTCCACATAGTGGAACGAGGTTCCGATGCGCGGAACAGGTCGAAAGACCGTCACGATCGCCGATACCGGCGTGGGGACTCTGGACCGGGCAGTTGCGATCCTCGACGCCGTCGAGTCCGGCGTTCATCGGTTCACCGGGATCATGGACGCGACGGGCCTTCCGAGGGGCACGACTCACCGCTTGATCGCCTCGCTCGAGCGTCACGGCTTCCTCTCGAGGTATCCGGCGTTCGGGTATCGGCTCGGACCGCGACTGCTCCGTCTGGCCCACGAGGCCATGCGGGAGCTCCCGATGCGCGACGTCGCGCATCCGTCCCTCGAGCGCCTCGCGCGTGTCACGGGCGAGAGCGCACAGCTGTACGTGCGGTCGGGCGACGAGCGCGTTTGCATCGACGCCGTCGAATCGCGGAGCGAGCTCCGGACGATCGTCCCCGTCGGCGCGTCGCTCCCGCTCCACGCCGGATCCGCCGCGAAGGTGTTCCTGGCGTTCGCACCCGACCCGGGGCGCCACGTCCGCAAGGCCGCCGATCCGGTTCGGTTCGGCCGCGACGTCGAGCTCGTTCGCACGCGCGGATGGGCATCGAGCGTTGACGAACGGCAACAAGGCGTGGGCTCGGTGAGCGCTCCCATCCTCGGCGACCGCGACGTGCTGCTCGGCGTCGTTTCGATCTCCGGTCCGTCGTCGCGGATGAGCAAGACCAACGCAAAGCGATACGTCCCTGCGGTGCAGGAGGCCGCGCGACGGATCGAGTCCGCCCTCGGCGTCCCGGGCTAGGGCCTACCGCGCGACGCTGACCGCATCGCGCGCGCCGTTCGTGACGTCGGCGTCTCCGTCGGCCAGAAGCACGTGGAACGACGCGCCACCGCCCTCACGGTCCTCGACCCACGCATGTCCGCCATGGAGCTCGGCGAAGCGCGCGACGAGTGAGAGCCCGATGCCGCTTCCGGGCTTGGAGCGCGAGCGAGGTCCGCGACGGAACGCCTCGAAGATCGAAAGCTTGTGATCGTCCGGCACGCCGGGTCCCTCGTCCTCGACGACGATCGTTGCTCCACCTTCATCGTCCCGCGTCACTCGTATCCAGATACGTGCCCAAGGGGGCGTGTATCGCACGGCGTTCAGGATGAGGTTGTCGATGATGCGTTCCACCTTCGGCTCGTCGACGTTCACGGTCACGTGCGTGTCGCCGATGATCACCTTGCGATGATGCAGCAGCTCAACCCTGTCCGCGAGGCGCTGCACGAGCTCGCCGAGATCACACGGGAACCTCCGCGGCTCGACGAAGCCGCGGTCCAGCCGGTCGAGGTCGAGCAGATCGGACAGCAGCGCATTCATCGCTTTCGTTCGTTCGACCATCGTCTTCAGCAGATGCGCGCGCTCGGCCGGATCGAGGTCTCGATCCAGGCGGTCGAGCGTGCTGGCGGCGCCCATGATGGCGGTGAGCGGTTCTTTGAGATCGTGCGACAGCGTGTGCAGGAGCGTGTTGTTCAAGCGGTTGAGCGCGAACAGCCGTTCCTCTGAGTGCCGGCGCTGTGTGATGTCGTACATCACACCCTGCAGGAACAGCGCGTTGCCGTCGTCGTCCCGGACGACCGACGCTTCGTCCAAGATCCACCGCCATCGGCCATCCCGGTGGCGCATCCGGTACTCGTAGCGGAACGGAGCTGCCCTGGCGTGTGAGCGCTCCTCCGCCTCGAGAAGGCCGGGAAGATCGTCGGGGTGCGTCAACGTCCCTTGAGGGCTGGGGTGCGCGAGCCATTCTTCCGGCGTGAAGCCCATCAGCTGCTCGATCTGCGGGCTGATGTAGACCCAGTCTCCGTCCGAACCGTACCCGGCGAGGTAGACGACGGCGGGGATCCGCTCGACCAGGTTGCGGTACTTGGCGTCGGTCTGCGCGTGCTGCTCTGCTGCGAGGCGGGCGTCGGTGACGTCCATCATGACGCCCTGCCAGAACCGAGCGCCGGTCGTCGGTTCTTCGACGAAGAACGCCTCGTCGCGGAACCACCGCACGGTCCCGTCCTTCGCGAGCATCCGGTACTCCGACTCGAAGCGTTTCGCCGTGCCCACCGCGCTGCCGTCGCGGCTGACACGCTCGCGATCGTCCGGATGGATCGCGGCGAGCCACAGCGACGGGTCCGAGATCCACTCGTCGGCCGAGTAGCCAAGCAGCGTGGTGACCTGCGGGCTCACGTAGACGCCCCGGTACCCCTCCGCCGCGCTGGAGTCGGGAACGAGCGTGTACGTGATCGCGGGGATCTGTTCGACGAGCGTTCGGTAGCGCACCTCGGCCTCGCGAAGCTCGAGGTAGCGTGCCTTGGCGGACGTGCGCCCATCGACGTCGAAGGCACGAACGATCAGGATCGGCTCGACGCCTTCGATCAACTCCGCCGAGACGCGCACGATGCGTGTCTCGCCCTCCGACGCCGTGAGCGTCGTGTCGTACCCGTCGATCAATCCCGTTTGGCGGAGTCGCTCGCGCGAGCGCCCCGGGCCGAGGTCGCCCCATAGCCCGAGGTCGTCCACGCTCGAGCCGAGGACGTCGCCGATGCTCCGGCCTG
Organism: uncultured bacterium; assembly: GCA_937881155.1. Classification (GTDB taxonomy): domain Bacteria; phylum Actinomycetota; class UBA4738; order UBA4738; family HRBIN12; genus CALGFI01. The sequence goes on from CALGFI010000188.1 coordinate 2,755, forward strand.
CGAGCGAGCAGAAGGTGTCGTTGGCCTCGAGGACGACGCCGTCGTCGAACCGGGCGATGACCATCCCGACGAGGCTTCCGTGGAAGACGCGGTCGAGGAGGCCCTCGCGGTGCGGGGCGGAGATGTCCGAGTCCATGTCGTCAGAACATCGGCCGGACGGGGGAGTGAGTTTACGGTCAGGTGGCCGAAACCAGCGGTTCGGGCCGGGTCGTCAGCGCGCGTGCTCGGCCAGGATCTTGACGATGCGGTCCTCGAGATGGACCGCCGTCGACTTGGAGATCCTCGAGCCCAGTATTGAGAACTCGACCCACGCGTTCAGCCGCTCCGCGTAGACCCAGCCCGACAACGCCGAGACGTCCTCCAGCGTGCCGGTCTTGGCTCGAACGGAAACCTCGAGAAGGCGATGCTCGAGCGTGCCCTGACCGCCCCTCGGGAGCGCCATGCGCAGGTCGTGGCCCCAGGTTTCCTCCTCCGACTGGCCGAGCAGCTCGACCAGACCGGCCGCGGTCACGCGGTTGTCGTACGAGAGGCCGGATGAGTCCAACGCGGTGATCTGGACGCCGCGGTGGGCGGCCCACCCCTCGATCCCGGCCGCGCCCTTGGCGATGGTCCCCGGCGTTCCGCGCACCTCGGCGCCGAGTCCCTTCCCGAGCACCTCCGCGGCGAAGTTCCACGACGAGCGGAGCGTCTTCGCCAGGAGCCTCTGCAGCTCGTCCGACTCGATCTCCGCGATGAACTCCAGGCCGGGGGGCGGCGAGCCCGCGCCCGGCCGTCCGGCGACCCGCACGTCACGGCGCTCGAGCAGCTTCGTGAGCGCTTCCGCCGCCTCACGTTCGGCAACGGGATCTTGGTTGTTCTCGAATGTGAGCGCGGTCGGCCGGTTCACGTAGTCTCGCGCAACCTCGTCCCACCCGGGCGCGTCCCAGTCGCGGCGGAAGAACGACATCGAGCCCATCACGCGACCGGTCACACGCCGCACGCCCGCCTCCACGAGCTTCACGGCGGTGGCGCGCATCGACCGTCGGTCGACGAGCGGATCGCCGCGTCCCAGGATCCACAGGTCGCCACGAACCACGCCGCCCCTGAATCCCTCGGCGCCCACGCGCGTGACGATTCGATGCTCGGGACCGAACGTGTCGAGGGACGCCATCGCGAGCAGGAGCTTCTCGTTCGACGCCGGGATGCGCGACGCCGCGTCGGCATGCCGATACAGGAACGCGCCTTGTTCGGCAACCGCGACGGAGACGTGGCGGCGTCCGATCGCCTCGTCGATCCGTTCGATCCACTTCGGCTTGACGACCTCGAAGGCGAGCGTCCGGCTCGTCGACGTCTCGTTCAGCGGATCCTGCGCGCGCCACCTGACGCGAAAACGCGCAACGCCGATGTCGTTCGATCGGACGCACAGCTGCGTTTGGGCGAAACTGACCGCGTCGAGCGTGAGGGTCTCGACGACGGTCCACGCGCCCCCGTCCCGCTTCAGCGCGTCGACCGCCTGCCCGGCTTTCGCGGGCGAGACGACGACCGTCAGATCGACGCACGATCCCGCGACGTTCGAGCCGACGACGAGCGTCGCGTCGACGAGCGCGCGAACGCCCACCGGCGCCTCGCCGGAGGTCGCCTCGGCGCACCCGCCGACCGCCGGGAGTTGGACGCGATACGCGCCGGTGTGCTCCTGCGAGTTCGCGAACGAGAACGCGCCGTCGGAGGCGGTGGTTCCGGTTGCGACGGTTGCGAAGCTGACGGACTCGGCGGGCCGCCACTGCAGGAGGATCTGTCGTGGGCCGACGCACGTCGGATCGCCGGTGACGTTGCCCGAGACGGTGACGTCCTGGTGAAAGTCGACGATGGACGCCGACGCCGTGAGCTCGATCGTCGCCGACCCCGCAACGGCGTCGAGCACCAGGACGAGTGGCGCGAGCGTCACCGTCGCGACGACGAGCGCGCCCAGCTTTCGACGGACGTTCATGCGGGCCTACCGGGATCTGAGGTCCGCGTATCCTGCGCCTTCACGTTCCGCGCTACAAGCACAATGGGACAACGCGGCGGCTTGACCGGAGTTGTTACCGTTTGCCGGTGGAGGCGTTCATCTTCCTGCAGGTCCAGGCCGGCGTGGACGCGAGCGTCGCGCGTGGCGTGGCGGATCTGCCGGGCGTCGTGTCGGTCGATGTCGTCACCGGCCCGCACGACGTCGTGGTGCGGGCCGAGGCGGACAGCATCGACGAGCTCGGCAAGCGCGTGCTTCGGCCGATCCAACAGATCGACGGCGTTACGCGAACGCTGACGTGCCCGATCATGCGGCGTTGGACGTGGCTCGGAGACGATGCGTCGTCAGCCGACCGCGGGTGACAAGGGGTTCACCGGGGGGGAGACTGTCCTACGGCGTCGGGGGTAGCACGGTGAGCGAACCGAACGTTCCGCGGCCCCCGGCAAGGAAGGATTCATGAACGCGGTCTCGTATCAGGCCAAACCCGACCTTTCCGAACCCATCGTGCTGTGCGCGTTCGCAGGTTGGAACGACGGAGGCGAGGGGGCGACGAACGCGCTCCGAACGGCACGCGAGCAGTGGGGATCCGTGTCGTTCGCGTCGATCGACCCGGAGGAGTTCTACGACTTCCAGGTGCATCGCCCCTCGGTCCGACTCGTCGGGGGTCGAACCCGGCGCATCGACTGGCCGGCGAACGAGTTCTCGTGGGCGCGCGTCGCCGGCCGGTACGTCGTGGTGTTCATCGGCGTCGAGCCGAACGTGCGTTGGCGGACGTACTGCGAGCAGATCCTCGCCGTGTGCTCCGAGCTCGGCGCATCGGTGCTCGTGACGCTCGGTGCGTTCCTGGCCGACGTGCCGCACACGGTCCCCGCGCCGGTCAGCGCCTCGTCCGGGCATCGTTCGTGGGCGAGCCGGCCCGGGATCGTGCCGGCGCAGTACGAGGGCCCGACCGGCATCGTCGGCGTGCTGAACGACCTCGCCCTGCGCGCCGGAGTTCCCGCCGTGTCGATCTGGGCGGCATCGCCGCATTACCTGCCGCAGATGACGAATCCGAAGGTCACGCTCGCGCTGCTGGAGCGGATGCGCGACCTGCTCGAACTGGAGATCGACACGGGCGCCGTCGATCTGGCCGCGCGTTCCTGGCAGCGCGAGGTCGACGACGCGATCGAGCACGACGGGAATCTCGGGGACTACGTGAAGCGGCTCGAGGACGCGGCGGAGCAGGGACTCGTCGCCGATCCCTCGGATGTCCCGAGCGGCGAGGACCTCGCCGCGGAGCTCGAGCGCTACCTTCGCGAGCGCGGTTCGACCGACGACTGAGGGGGCGCGGGGACGCAAGAAGTGAGCGAGCGAACGTCGTCCCCCGACGACTAGGCGTGGAGCTTCGGAGGTTCGGTCGCGCCGACCTCGAGGTTCCGGTCATCGGGCTCGGCACGTGGACGGTGTTCGACGTCGCGCCGTCCGATGAAGCCGGTCCAGGGGCGGTCGTCGAGGGCGCGTTCGGTGACGGCGTTCGACTGGTCGACTCGTCGCCCATGTACGGCCGGGCGGAAGCGGTGCTCGGTCGCGCCCTGTCTGGGGCCGGTGTTCGCGCCACCGCGACAGTGGCGACCAAGATCTGGACGCCGTCGATCGTGGAAGGTCGGCAGCAGTTCGACTCGCAGCTCGGCTTCTTCGGCGGGCGTGTCGATATCGAGCAGATCCACAACCTCGTCGCGTGGCGAGAGCACCTCGGTTGGCTCGAGGACGAGGTGAAACAGGGCCGCATCGGTCTGCTCGGTGCGACGCACTGGAACGAGTCGCGGTTCGGTGAGCTGATCGAGGTGATGGAGACGGGTCACGTCGATTGCATCCAGATCCCGTACAACCCGCTGGAGCACAAGGCCGACGGTGAGGTTCTGTCGCTTGCGGAGGAGCGGGGCATCGGTGTCATCGCCATGCGGCCATTCGCCGAGGGCGGCCTGCTGGCGCACGGGCCGTCCGATCCGCGTGTCCTTACCGAGCTCGGCGTCGAGACGTGGGCGCAGGCGTTGCTCAAGTGGACGCTGAGCGATCGACGTGTTCACGTGGCGATCCCGGCGACCTCGTCGGTCGAGCACGCGCGGTCGAACGCCGCGGCCGGCGACCCGCCGTGGTTCGACGACGAGCAGCGCACCCTCGTCGAGCGTGTCGTCGCGCGGGGATGAGCGGCCGAACGAACGCGTCCGTGCCGTCGTAGGGTTCGCCCGTGCGCGCCGCGATCATGGACGCTCCGGTTCGCCCATTGGAGATGCGCGACATGCACGACCCGTGGCCGGGGCCGGGCGAGGTGCGGATCCGCGTTGCCGCCTGCGCGATCTGCCGGACGGACCTGCACGTGCTGGACGGCGATCTGTCCGAACCGAAGCTTCCGCTCGTGCTGGGACATCAGATCGTCGGGGTGGTGGAGACCGTCGGCGACGCGGTCGAGGGCCGGGCCGTCGGCGACCGCGTCGGCGTGCCGTGGCTCGGCTGGGCGTGCGGCGAATGCGACTACTGCCGATCGGGGCGGGAGAACTTGTGCGTCCGCGCCGTCTTCACTGGATATCAACGGGACGGCGGATACGCCGAGCTTGCGGTGGCTGATGGGCGATTCTGCCTGGAGGTCCCAGAGACGTATGACGACGTCGAAGCGACTCCGTTGCTGTGCGCGGGACCGATCGGCTACCGCGCGTACCGGATGGCGGGCGAGGCGAGCTCGATCGGTCTGTACGGGTTCGGCAACGCGGCGCGCCTCGTGGCGCAGATCGCGCGACACGAGGGTCGCACGGTGTTCGCGTTCACTCGCCCCGGCGACTCCGAGACACAGCGCCAGGCGCTCGAGCTCGGATGCGCGTGGGCGGGCGACTCCACCGAGTCCTCCCCCGAGCCGCTCGGGGCGGCGGTCGTGTTCGCGCCCGCGGGCGAGCTCGTTCCGGCGGCGCTCCGCTCCCTCGCGCCGGGTAGCACCGTCGTGTGCGCCGAGATCCACATGACCGATATCCCGTCGTTCCCGTACGAGTTGCTGTGGGGCGAGCGTGTGATCCGCTCGGTCGCGAACCTCACGCGTCGCGACGGACACGAGTTCTTGTCCCTTGCCGCCGCGGCCGGTGTGACGACGCAGGTAACGACGTATCCGCTCGACCGCTCGAACGACGCGCTCGATGCGGCGCGGGTCGGACTGGGCGGAACCTCCGTTCTCGTTCCCTAGGTTCCGCTACAAGAGCGGTTCGACCGCCAGGATGCCGGTGCGGTAGGCCTCGATCGCGCCGGCGTCGTCTCCACCCTCGCGGAGCAGGTCGCCGAGCGCTCCGTACGAGACGGCGAGGGCGATCGTCTGCTCGGTGCGCACGTAGATCTCGATCGCCGCGCGAAGGTGCTTCTCGCCCTGTGTCCGGTCGAGCTCGGAGAGCACCCGCCCCAGCGCGAGGTGCGCATACGCGAGCTCCGGATCGTCGCTCGTCGCGAGGAGCGCGATCGCATGTTCGAGCAACGCGCGCGCCTTGTGTCGGTCGCCCTGCAGCTTGGCGAGGCGGGCGAGCTCGTTCATCGTCCGCGCGAGGTCCTTCGTGTTCCCCGTTCGCTCGAAGGTCGCACGAGCCGTCTCGAGCTCGCGCCGTGCGCCGTCGACGTCTCCTTCACGAAGCATCACGTAGCCGCGCGCGAGGTGCGCTCCTCCGCGTTCCGTCTGGAGTCCCAGCGCGCGGTACGCATCCTCCGCGCGCTGCAGCGACGCCGTCGCGTCGTCGATCCGTCCCGCCGCGAGGTACTGGCGCGCGACGTTCATGTGCATCTGAGCGATGCGCGCGGGATCGGCGATCCGAGGCTCGAGGAGCTCGAGCTCTCGAGCCGACTCGGCGGCCTTCGTCATCAGCCCGGCATCGATGTACCAATAGACGAGGCTCGCGTGGATGCGCGCGATCGCGTCGGGATCGCTGAGGCCCGATCGCTCGATCTCGTCGAGCAGGCTCTCGAGCAGGAAGATCGCGTACCGCACGTCGCCGAGCGCGCTGAAACAGGTCGCCTTCCCGTCGACGGCGTCGACGCGGGCGGCCGGTGGCTCGTCGCGGAGGAGCTCCTCGGCACGCTGGTAACGCTCGAGCGCCTGGTCGGGGCGTCCGCTGCGCTGGAGCCAAAGCCCGTGCAGCTCCTCGGTCTTCGCCTCGATGCCTGACAGGCTGTGGCGGCGGGCGTCGCGACGGATGTGCTCGAGCTCGTGTTCGGTCTCCTCGAAGCGGCCGTCGGAGATGGCGACGCGCGCGTCGTGCAAACGCATCCGAAGCGAGGTCTCGAGGCCGGGCGGCCGCCCCGTGATCAGCTCGTCCGCGTCCACTCCGAGCTTCGACGCGAAGTGCTCGAGCGCCTCACGCGACGGCCTTCGCCGCCCGGCCTCGACGGTGCTGACGTACGCGTGCGTGTAGCGGGGCTCCCCGACCTGGCGCTGCGTGAGGCCGCGCGCCTGCCGTAGTCGCCGCAGTCTGGTTCCGACCACCGCAACCCCTTCGTCGCTCGCGCTCTCAACTTCGGCAGCGGACGTGCCGAACTTAACCATCGAGGTTGCCCGCAGGCAAGCAGCTAGTTACATTTCGGCTCCCGTTCGGGGGAGGCGAAGGAGGAGCCGATGCGGGCACATTGGACGGTTCGGGCTCGGTACCTGGCGCTCACGCTGGGAACGCTCGCGGCCATGATCGCTGCCGGCAGCGCCGGTTGGCCGAAGCACTGAACCAAGAACGAGGCATGACGGGGTCGGGGGGGTCCGGGGAACCCCCGCCTCGCGCCGACCGCCCCGGGGAGGACGTCGTGGAGGTCGAACTTCGCGCCGAAGAGCGCTACTACCGTCTCGAGGGCGTCGTCTTCCGGGTGCGCATGGACCGTCTCGACCAGGGCTCCGCGTACCTGCGGCAGGGCCGTTGGGTCTGGACGCCCATCACCTCGGGGAGCGTGATCCACAACCCCCACGCGACGCGGCTGTCGCCCATCGAGGCGCAGCCGTACCGCGCCATCCGCTGAGCCGCGTCGTCACTCTGCGAGAGACGGCTCCGGCAGTCCGGCGATCGGTGATCCGCGGTCGAACCGCGTGCGCCCGCTCTGTGTAATCACCGTGACGGCGCCCTCGCCGACCGCCCACCACATCCCGTCGTGATGAACCGCGGCTGACCGTTCGTCGATCCCGAGCAGGATGACCTCATTGCGCTCGGCGCCGGCGAGCGCCGAGTCGACCCACCGGTGTCCGAAGCCGTCGAAGTGCGGGATCACGGCCACGCGCGGCACGAGTGCGAGCGCCGGCGCGTAGTGCCGTCGCTCGTCGCCCGGCATCCGCTCACGGGTCAACGTCCACTCGCCGAACGCCATCGCGCCGGCCGACGAACCGGCGAGCGCCGCGCCGCCGCGCCAAGCGGTGACGATGGCGTCCCACAGAGGCGTCCCGGCGAGCGTCCTCGGAACGAGCCCCGGGTCTCCGCCGACCAGATAGAAGAACCGTCCCGCCACCGCGCGTTCGACGTTCGCGCGCGAAGTCGCATCGCGCTTCCGCAGCGCCGGGAGCTCTTCGACGTGAAGGCCCAATGCGCCGAACCATCGCACCGCGTTCGCGACCGCGATCTCCGGGCGCTGCCGCCCGGCAGCCGTCGCGAGCACGTACGCCGGTGCTCCCGCAGCGGCACGGACGAGGATCTCGTCCTGCGGCTCGTTCCCCGGCTTCAGCTCGTCGCCTCCGACGAGCGCGAGCGGGCCGGTCATCCCAGGTTCGATCAGTCGACGTTTCGCCGCAGGCGGTCCGTGACGCGACGCGTCGCGCTCGACACTCGCCGTTTCGGCCGCGGCGTCGCCTCGCGCGCAGCTCGCACGGCTCCCTCGATGTCCAGATCCTCGGGGCGGTCGGGAAACAGCTCGCGGCGTCGCTGACCGACCCACAGGAACAGGTCGGCGTCGGTGGCCTTGGGCCACATCGCGTCGAGCCCCTCGCGGCGGATGGCCTCGATGGTCGGAACGTACACGCGGTCGTACCAGTCCGCGGCGATGTCCTCGGGCGAGAGAACCTCTCCGCGTTCCATCATCAGGTGGAAGCCGTGGATCTTGATGTGTTCGAGCAACTCGATGTATCCCTGCGGCCGGCTGAACTCGACCTTCGCCTCGCGCCGCGCGGGCCCCAGGCCCGACTCCTCCATGAACCGCCGTTCCTGCTCGGCCATGATGATGCTGCCGACATCCGCGTCGGCCGGGAGGGGGGTGCGGCTCCGCAGCTCCGTGATCTCGGCGTCGATCATCTCGATGCCGCGTTGCTTCGCGATCGCCACGCGGTGGTGGCCGTCGACGACGAAATACCGCCCGTCGATCTCGTACACGACGATCGGGGGAAAGTCGCCGTCGGGCCACGACTCCTCGACCTGTTGCCATCGCTCCTGGATCTTCGAGCGCTTGGGGAGGAAATCACGGTCGAAGTCGTCCACCCGGCTGACGGTCCCCACGATCTTGTCAACGGGGATCGGGCGCACGCCGACGTACGTCTGCTCGAGCGCGCCGAGGCGCCTCGACACCTCGTCGAGCGACAGGAGCGGTCGCTGCTCGCGCCCCTTCGCCACCGTGGAGAGCCGGCGATAGGCCTCCTGCCGGCGGGCCTTGGGGAACGACGAGCTCAGGTAGTCCTTTCGTTCGCTCACGCGTCGAGGTCTATCACCTTGTAGGGCACGACGTTCACGATCCGCGTTCCGTTCACACGACGGTCTGGTCGAACGATCCCGTACGGGTGGATGTGGCCGTGAAGAAACAGCTTCGGCTGCAGGCGTGCGATCAGCTCATGGAACGCGTCGAACCCCTCGTGCGGTCCGTCGTCCTCGTCTCCCAGCCCCTGGGGCGGCGAGTGCGCGATCACGACGTCCACGCGTCGTCCGTCGCGACGCGTCTTCCATGCAACCCGACGGCGGAGCCGGCGTACGCGCCGGCGCATCTCGGTCTGCGTGTACTGGTTCGGGCCTGGTCGATAGCGGATCGAACCGCCGAGTCCTGCGATCCTCAGGCCCGCGACGTCATCGACCCGGCCGTCGACGTTCGAGCCGCCGCGCGGCCCGGGAGGGTCGACGAGGTCCGGGTTCGCGATCGTCGGCAGCCCGAGCAGTGCCCTCGGAGCGGGGGTCAGCGCGGGATCGTGGTTCCCCGGAACGAACAGCAACGGCGCGTTCACCGCGTCCACGATGTGTTCGAGGTCGTCCCACGGGATGTCGCCGCACGAAACGATGACGTCGGGACGCGCGTCGAGCACGTCCGGTAGACCGGGGAACGGTTCGTCGGCGACGGCGAGGATGCGTGGCATCGAACGGCCCGATATCGATGCTACGCCGCGCAGGGAGCGGCGGTCAGGCGACGGACGCGACGACGTCGCCGAGCGCGCGGATCGAGCGTTCGGTGATGGGGTCCAGGACGAGGATGATCTCGTCCGCTCCGGCGTCGGCGAGCTCGCGAAGATGCCGTGCGACGCGTTCGGACGATCCTTCCACCGGCGTCACGCCGTCGCGGATCGGCCGCTCCATCGCGTCTCGGTCGAGGACAACGAGCGTGCACGCGCTCCGAGTGACATCGGCCGCTTCGCGTCCCGCCTCGACCACGAACGAGGAGATGCGTTCGTTCAGCGTCGCGAACCTCGACGGGTCGTTGCCGTAGTCGTCGAACCACGTGTTCCACGCGTCGACGTGCGGAAGCGTCGCGCGAAGGAGTCGTTCTCCGTTCGAGCCGATCATGATCGGCGCCCGGGATCCCGGTCGCGGCAGGAGCACCGCGTCGTTCGTGTGAACGAACCGACCGTGGAACGTCACGTGCTCTCCGGCGAGCAACCGGCGAACGACCCCGAACGCCTCCTCGAACCGCGACGCGCGATGGTCGAACGGCACGCCGAACGCCTGGAACTCCGTCTCGTTCCAGCCGGCGCCGATGCCGAGCACGAACCTGCCGCCGCTCACCTCGTGAACGTTCGCCGCCATGCGGGCGAGGACACCCGGCGGATGGAACGCCGCGCACGCGACGAGCGGTCCGAGGCGAACGCGTTCGGTCGAGGCGGCCAGCGCCGCCAGCATCGTCCACGCGTCCCACGGGCCGCGTTCGCCGCGTGAGTCCCGATACAGCAGGTGATCGCCGAGCCAGATGGAGTCGAAACCGCTCTGCTCGGCGGCGAGGGCCATCGCCAGGTACTCGGTCCAGGGAACGTCGCGTTCGACCTCTGGGAGCTGGACGCCGATGCGCAAGCGTCAGCCGCCGAGCATCCCGTCGCGTCCGAGGTCTCGAAACATCGCGTGCGCGCGACCGTCGAGGACGACCACGCTCTTCCCGGCGATCGACCCGCCATGTCCGCCGGCGACGGCGTTCCGCACGAGCCGGGGTTGGAAGGCGGGCGCAGCGACGAGGAGCTCGAACATCTCGGTGAGCGACAGATCGGTGACCACGTTCCGGGCGGCGGCGAGCGCCCACGGAACGACCGCGGCCGAGCCTTCGGCGACCTCGCGCCGGAGCGTCGCGAGCGCGGCGATCATCAGACGCCCCTGGTTGAACGATCGGCCGAAGTCGCCGTTCGGCAGGTCGTGGCGCACGCGGGCGAACGCCAGCGCTTCGCGCCCCGAGAGGTGCTCCGGACCGCGACGGAAGTGCGCGTTCGCCCAGACATCGCTGATCGGATACGGGATCTTCACGTCGATCCCGCCAACGGCCTTCACCATTCGTTCGAACCCCTGGAAGCCCGTGAGGAGGTAGGCGTCCATCCGGATACCGCTCAACCGCTCGACGGTGTCGACGAGCAGCTCCGGCCCGCCGAAAACGAGCGCTGCGTTGATCTTGTCGGAGCCGTGTCCGGGGATCGAGACCCATGAGTCGCGCGGGATCCCCACGATCGATACGCGACCGTGGCGCGGGTTCACGGCGACGATGTGGATCGAGTCGGCGCGCGTGCCGGTGACGGACTGGCCGGGTCGCGCGTCGCTTCCGATCACGAGCACGAACAACGGCTCGTTCGAGGGAAGTCCGGGAGCGAACGCGGCGTCCCTCGGACCGCCCTCGAGGACGTTCGGCACGTGGCCGTGCACGTCGTACGACACGACACGCCACTCACCGTTCACACGGCGGAGGACGTACTCACCCTCGTGCGTCACGGGCGCGCGCGTCTCGCCCGCCTGTGCGATGCCGGCGAACCTCGCGTCCGCCACGGCGAAGAGCGGACGCGCCTGCCCGTCGGCCAGGAACCGAACGTCCAGGAGCGCGCGCCTCGGCTGCAGCGCATCGACGTCGCGTGCGGCGGGACCGAGCGTCAGGTCCGCGATGTCGCGGCTTGCCTGGTCCCGAACGGGGCCGGCGAACAGACGGAGGAGCGACGGGAACTCGCCCTCCTGCCACCGCACCGGATCGACGAAGCCGATCGTGTAGAGCTCGGAGATCGTCCGGCGGACCGCGCGCGTCGGTTCGGCGAGGTCGCTTCGGCGGATCCTTCCCTCCACGCCGTGCGCGTCCACCTCGCGAAGCGTCATCGAGAGCTCGTGGACCGGCGTCGCGCCACCGCTCGGCGCGAGGGGAACCGTCGTCGGTTCGTCGACCTGTCGCGGCGACGGTGACGTGCACGCGGTGGCGACGATCGCGACGAGCGCGATCGCGTGTCCGACCGTGCGGGCGGCGGCCTTCGACATTCGCCCGAGACTATCGGGTGTGTGGATCGGAAGGGCCGGTTCAGCCGTCGAGCGAGCGACGAACGGTGGTCAGATCGCGGACGAACGCGGCCATCTCGGCGTCCCTGTTCACGTCGTCCGCTCGGAGGATCGAGCTCGGGTGAACGGTCGCCGTCACGAGAGCGTCGATCCCTTCCACGTCGACGAACTCGCCGCGGCGCTCCGTCACCTTGAAGCTCCTGCCGGCGATCGCCTGGGCTGCCGTGGCACCGAGGCACACGAGGACCTCCGGGTTGACCACGGCCAGTTCCGCGTCGAGCCAGGGGCGGCAGGCCGTGATGTGCGCCATCGCCGGCTTCCGGTGGAGCCGTCGCTTGCCGCGCGCCTCCCACCGGAAGTGCTTGACGACGTTGGTGACGTAGACGTCCTCGCGCTCGATCTCGGCGTCCTCCAGCGCGCGGTCCAGGAGCTTGCCCGCAGGGCCGACGAAGGGGTGCCCTTCGACGTCCTCGCGGTCGCCGGGCTGCTCCCCGACGAGCATCACGCGTGCCTTCTCCGGCCCCTCGCCGAAGACCGTTTGTGAGCCGAGCAGGTGCAGCTCGCACGCGGTGCACCGCGCGGCGGCCTGCTGCAGCTTGGGGATGGTTGGGTTCTCCGGGACCAGCGGGGCGGCGGTCTCCCGGGCCGCTTTGGCCCGGATTGAGCGAGACGCTGGCTCGGCCACGAACGCGTACTACCCGGCACTCTGCGCGGCGAATCGCACTCGGACGCCGCGACCTCGGGTCTTCTCAGTCCGACCCTGCCGTCGTATGCTGGGCAGGCGGTTGAACGGCCGTTCAACCGCCTTTTGGGGAGCTGAAGGAGCCCGAGATGCAGACCGAGCGCCGCGCCGATCGCCTCCGCTACGACGAACC